>JANOJI010000476.1:0-33347 GCA_031408175.1 Ilumatobacteraceae bacterium | reverse complement strand
GGAGCGATCAGGAACTTCTCGAAGTTCCAGCGGATGTCGCCGGTGTGGCCCTCGGCATCGGCCGTCACCGTGAGGGCCGAGTAGATCGGATGACGATCATCGCCGTTGACGTCGATCTTCTCCATCAGCGGAAACGTCACGCCGTAGTTCGTGGAGCAGAACGTCTCGATCTCCTCAGGTGATCCGGGCTCTTGAGCACCGAACTGGTTGCACGGGAATCCGACCACGGTGAAGCCGCGATCCGAGTACTTCTCGTGCAGTGCCTCGAGGCCGTTGTACTGCGGTGTCAGACCGCATTTCGAAGCGACGTTGACGGCGAGGATGGCTTTGCCGTCGAACGCCGCGAGTGACGTCTCAGCGCCGTGGAGCGTGTGGATGGGCTCGCTCAGAATCGACATACACCGAGTCTTGCCACGACCGGCCTCCGCGGCGAAGCGCCACACGTCATCATCGAGGTCGTGACGCAGCGAGTGGCGCAGTCGGGACCCCGCCGATGCGATTCGCCCGACGCGATGAACGGCATGCGCCGCGACCACCGGAAGACCAGGCGATGCACCGTCGGCGAGGTTGTTCCAGTAGATCGCCCAGGTGGACGCAATCCGCGGTGCGACGACCGGAGCAGTAAGGGTGGCCGCGAGACGAGCGATCTGCCGAGGACGCCGAACGAGGCCAGCGTGCAACGATGTGGTGACCGAGGTCCATTGGCCATAGTTGTCGTCGACCCATCGGCGATAGGCGCCAGCGGCCACGCCCGGCTGGTCGAGGATGGCGAGTGCGGCTGCCCGGCCACTTGCGAGAGCCTGCGCGATCCCTTCGCCCTGCAACGGGTTGACCAGACCGGCGGCATCGCCGACGAGCAAGACCCTGCCCTGGGCAGGCCGCGTCCCGACGAGGCCCATCTTCAACCACCCGCCCAGTTGGCGAACTGGGATCCGGTGCTCGGCGTCGAGCAAACCGATGCTCGCCAGGTGAGCGCAGAACGCCCAGAGTTGCTGCTGAGCGCGGTGCGCGTGTTGCCGGCTGTGACCCAGACCAACGCCGAGTCCAAGATTGGCGCCGTCTGGACCGGGGAACAACCACCCATAGCCAGGGAAACCTCGCCGAGGTTGGTCGTTCCAGAGCGCGATCACCGGCAGCGCTACTTCGGCCGGCACATAGCCGCGAATCGCGAAGCCCCACAACACGCGTGCCGGATCGACAAGACCAGCGCAGCGCGCTGTGATGCTGGTCGCTCCGTCGGCGCCGATCACTGCGTCGGCGGTGATTGCTGCTGCCCCATCGAGCACGACACGACCGCCGTCGACAGACACGACTCGGGCAGGTACGTCGACGACTCCCGCGTCGAACGCCGCGCCGCGCAACATCGAATCGAACCGAGCGCGCGGCACGACGAGTGCATGGCCTGGATAGTCCTTGCCGGGCCTCGCGGGCAACAGCACTCGTCGACCGGTTGGACCGGCAACGATCATGTCGCCGGCGGTGAGCGCACCGGGAACGCTCAACGCGAGGTCCTCGAGCAGACGTACACCGCGCGGCCCGATCAGGTCACCACATGCCTTGTCGCGTCCAGGCTTGGCCTTGTCGACCAGACAGACGCGGGCGCCGCCCCTGGCGAGGACGAGCGCAGCCAAGCTCCCAGCGGGGCCAGCCCCGACGACGATCACGTCGTAACCTGCTTTCGACACTGACACCTCCCACAACCACATCTGATGGTCCCGTGCGCTGTGTCGCTGATTGGAGCGAGTCGATGGACATCACCCGATCCCGAACACAACCGAATGTGTTTGCCCGGCGCCTGTTCACTCCGCTGGCCAATCGGTACGACCGGCTCGCCGAACTTCTCTCGATGGGCCAGAACGGCCGCTGGCGCACGGCGATGGTCGACCGTATCACCGCATCGAACGCACTCGTTGTGCTCGATGTCGCCTGTGGGCCCGCACGGGTCTCTCGCGCCTTGGTCGAAACGACCGGCGCGTACGTGGTCGGCCTCGATCTGAACGAAATCATGTTGCGGCAGGGCGCCCACAACCTCGCCGCGGCGGGTGTACCGGACCGGGTTGGATTGGTGCTGGGACAGGGTGAACGGTTGCCGTTCGCGGATGCCAGCTTCGATGCCCTCACGTTCACCTACCTGCTGCGTTACGTGGCCGACCCAGCTGCGACCCTCGCCGAGTTGGCTCGCGTGGTGAAACCAGGAGGTCCGATTGCCAGCCTCGAGTTCGCGGTTCCCACCGCGCCTTGGTGGAGAGGGGCGTGGTGGCTCTACACCCGAGTCGTGCTCCCTCTCGCGGGCTGGATCACCGGTGGTCGCGCCTGGTTCCGCGTCGGGAGGTTCCTCGGGCCGAGCATTTCCAGCCACTACCGCAAGTACCCCGTGGACTGGACCGTCACCGCGTGGAGCGAGGCCGGCATCGACGACATCGGCACACGCACCATGAGCCTCGGAGGCGGCCTGATCATGTGGGGCCGACGCACCAGATGAGCGAACCCACTCCCCCGACCGAACGGTCGCTGGCGCCCGCGTTCTACGCTCACCCGAGGTTCGCTTCTCGACCCGCAGCACGCGATTGGTGGACGCTGCTTCACCCGCCATACACGATGTGGCACCTCTCGTATGTCGTCATCGGTTCATGCATTGCTGCTCCGGTCGATGCCGGCCGTCTCGGTTTCACCGTGCTCGCGTTCTTCCTCGCGGTCGGCATCGGTGCTCACGCTCTCGACGAACTGCACGGCCGACCGCTCGCTACGTCGATCTCCAACTCCACCTTGGTGATCGCCTCGGTTGTTGGTCTCGGCGGCGCTGCGGCAGTCGGTGTCGTCGGTATCACTCGGGTTGGTGTTGCGCTCGTCGCCTTCATCGTCGTCGGTGTCGTGCTCGCGATTGGCTACAACCTCGAATTGATCGGCGGCCGTCTTCACACCGACAACGTCTTCGCCGCGAGTTGGGGGTCCTTTCCGGTGTTGACCGGCTACTTCGCACAACACGAACGTGTCGACGTCACCTCGATCACCGCCGCTGTCTTTGCCTTCTTCCTGTCGAGCGCCCAACGTCGGCTGTCGACCCCCGCACGCACGCTGCGGCGAAAGACCGACGACATTCACGGCACGATCGTCCGCAACGACGGCACCACGATCGAGATCTCGCGATCTGCCTTGCTCGAACCGCTCGAGGGCGCGCTGCGAACACTCAGCTGGGCCACCGTTTGGCTCGCCGCGGCGCTGGCGCTCGCCCGCCTCGGACCATGGCCGTGACCGGATCGGCAACCGTGGTGGGTGGCGGCCCCGCCGGTCTGATGGCCGCCGAGGTGCTGGCCACTTCCGGAGTCGCCGTGACGGTCTTCGAGCACATGCCCTCGGTCGGTCGGAAGTTGCTGCTGGCCGGACGCAGCGGGCTCAACATCACCCACAGCGAGACATTCGCCGACCTGCTTGCACGATATGGCAATGGTGCCGATCGCCTGGGCCCGGCACTGATGGCCTTCGGTCAGCAAGAGTTGCGATCGTGGTGCGAGTCGCTGGGTGAGTCGACCTTTGTCGGATCGACCGGGCAGGTGTTCCCGGCATCATTTCGGGCCACACCGTTGCTGCGCGCCTGGCTCGACCGATTGACACACGTTGGCGTGACGATCGAGACCCGCCACCGATGGCTTGGATGGGGCACGACGGCGGACGGACGGATCGAGACGCGACAGTTGGTCTTCTCGCGGTGGGATGGCAGCACGGTCGAAGTCACGAGCGACGCGACGCTGCTGGCGCTCGGCGGGGCCAGTTGGCCCCGAGTTGGCTCCGACGGAGGCTGGGTCGACGCCTTCCGCCGTGCTGGCGTGAAGGTCAGCGACCTGCGGCCGGCAAACTGCGGAATCCGGATCGACTGGACCGACTACTTCACGTCACGGTTCGAAGGCACGCCATTGAAGAACGTCGCGATCGGAGTGAGCGGCACATCCGTACGCGGCGACGCGACGATCACCCGGCAGGGCATGGAAGGAGGTCCCGTCTACATCCAGTCCGCGACCATCCGCGACGCCATCGATCGCCACGGACGTTGCGCCGTGTCCGTCGATCTCCATCCCGACCTCAGCGTCGAACGGCTCACCGAGCGACTCGCCCGCCGACGACCGAAGGATTCGCTGGCGACTTCGCTTCGCCGCACGATCGAACTGACATCCGTCGCGGCATCGCTGCTTCGAGAGGCGACGGGCAACCGGATACCGACAGACCCGGCCGAGCTGGCCACCCTGGTGAAGGCGGTGCCATTGACCGTCGAGGCAATGATGCCGATCGAGCGGGCAATCTCGACCGCAGGCGGTGTGCGGCTCGACGAGGTGGACGACTCGTTCATGCTCCATCGCCTGCCCGGAACGTTCGTCGCCGGCGAGATGCTCGACTGGGAGGCGCCGACCGGAGGGTATCTGCTGCAGGCATCCTTCAGCACCGCCGTCGCAGCAGCCCGAGGTGCACTCGCCTGGATCGCCCGCTGTGAGCGATGAGAGGCTGGTCAGCCGCTGTTGCGCAGGCCGGTGGCAACGCCGTTGATGGCGAGGTGAATGCCGCGTTGCACCAGTTCCGCTTGATCGCCGCCGCGCCACTGCCGCAACAGGGCCACCTGCAAATGGTTCAGCGGAGCGATGTAGGGGATGCGATAGCGAACACCGCGGGCAAGAGCCGGATTGTCGTACAACAGATCATCGTGACCTGAGACGACCTGCGCCGTCCACACCGCCCTGGCGTGCTCGGCGGCGACGATTGCGAAGAACTCGTCAGCACGTTCGACGTCGCCGGCCAAGGTCTGGTAGCGGGCGGCGATTGCCAGATCGGTCTTGGCCAGCACCTGTGCCATGTTCGACACCACGGTGCGGAACCATGGCCACAGTTCGTGCATCTCGTGCAACTCGGCCAATTTGGACTGATCGTCGCCGACCCATCTGGCCACGGCCGACCCGACGCCGAACCAGCCGGGCAACATCAGCCGGCACTGGCTCCAGCTGAACACCCACGGAATGGCACGGAGGTCTTCGATGCTGCCCGAGTTGGTCCGCGACGCCGGACGAGACCCGATGTTCATGGTCGACAGTTCGACAACCGGCGTGATCGCCCGAAACCAGTCGACGAAGCCAGGAGTGTCGTACACCAGACGCCGGTAGGCCGACTGCGACGCTGACGCCAACTCGTCAGCGATGCGCACGAAGCGCTGATCCACGTGATCGGTCTGCCACCGGTGCAACACCGTGGATTCGACCGATGCGGCAACCAGTGCCTCGAGGTTCTGGCGGGCGCGTTCGGGATCCGCAAACTTGGCGCTGATCATCTCCCCTTGTTCGGTCATGCGCAGTCCCACCTGCACGCTGCCCGCCGGCTGGGCAATGATCGCGTGGTAGCTCGATCCGCCACCCCGACCCACCGTGCCGCCGCGGCCGTGGAAGAGCCGCAGTCTCACGTCGTGACGCTGAGCAACCTCCACCAGGTCTGCTTGGCAGCGGTACAACGCCCAGTTCGAGGCGAGATAGCCGCCGTCCTTGTTGCTGTCGGAGTACCCGAGCATGACTTCTTGCAGGCGGTTGCGATGTTCGAGCCACTCGCCATACCGTGGATGCGACCACAGGGCATCGACGACATCAGAAGCACGCCCGAGGTCGACAATGGTCTCGAAGAGTGGCACGATGCCGATAGCCAGTTCGGTGGGCGCGACCGATGCTGCGGTGGATCGCAAGAGCCCGACCTCGCGGAACAGCACGGCCACTTCGAGCACGTCAGAGACCGATTCGCACTTGGAGATGATGTAGTTCTCGATCGCGTTGGGTCCAAACGTGTGCAGCGTTTTGGCCGCCTGCCGCAAGATGGCCAGCTCGTGGTCGGCAAGTTCGGTGACTGCCGAGTCGACGCCCAGCAGTGGCCGAGCAGTCACCAGCTCGGCCGACAACACGTCGACACGAGCCTGTTCGTCCAGCTGCAGATAGTCGGGGCAGACTCCGCCGATCCGCAACAACTCGTCGACCACCTGTTCGTGGATCGCCGAGTTCTGGCGCAGGTCGACCGTTGCCAAGTGGAACCCGAAGGTCTCCACCGCACCGCGCAAGGCCGTGAGCCGGCCATTGGCCACAGCGTGGGCGCCGTGCTGTTGTAAGGCCGCATCGATGACATCGAGGTCCGCCAGCAGTTCCGACGGCGTGTGGTACGGCTGACGCTGACCGATCGGCGGATTGCCCGGCACTCTCCCAATCAGACTGTGGGCGGTCGCTGCAAGGCGGGCGTGCATACCTCGAAGCGCCTGCCGATACGGCTCGTCGAGTCGGTACGGGGAGGTGTCGGCGGCTGCCTCGGTCAACCGCATGACATCGGGATCGACTGTGACCAGGCGCGACGACATCGATAGCTCCTCCGCAAGGCGCCACAGTTGATGCAGGTGATGTCCGAGCACCAACGCAGCCTGCTGCTGAAAGGTGTCGGCCAGAACTTCGGCCGTCACGAACGGGTTCCCGTCGCGGTCGCCACCGATCCACGAGCCGATCCGCAGCATTGGGCGCTCGCGATCAGGACGCTGACCGAAGGCCGCGTTGACTGCGGCATTGAGCGTCGGTCCTTGCGAGAGCAACGACAGTTCGAAGTACCGCATCGCATCGTTGACCTCGTCGCGCAAACGCAGCTTCGTCAGCCGCAGCATGGCGGTCTGCCAGAGCGTCACGATCTGCCGCCACAGTTCGTCACGCCACTCAGCCTCCTCGACATGACTCATCTCCAGCCGATCGCGCTGCTCCATCAGCGAGGCGACGGCCGTTTGGATCGACTGAATGGTGCGACGTCGTATCTCCGTAGGGTGTGCGGTCAGCACGGGCACGACATCGCTGGCAGCCACGGCGCGACGCACGTCGTCGTCGTCGAGGCCTGCGTCCTTGATCAGTTGGATCGTCCGCAAGAGGGTGCCCGCAGGCGGCGGAGCACCGCTCTGCACCAACGCCCGACGCCGCCTGGCGTGGTCGGTGTCCTCGGCGATGTTGGCCAACATCGCGAAATAGCTGAAGGCCCTGATGACGTGCAGCGAATCGCCGATGGGCAGCGGATCGAGCAGCTCGATGAGGCGGGCAGGGTCCGGGTCGCCGACAGCGGCTCGCCGAATGGCCTCGACCAGATCCAACGTCGCACTGCCGGCCTGGTCGGCGATGACGTCGCCGAGTGTTCGCCCGAGCAAGCGGATGTCGTCGTTGAGTGGCTCGGACGGGCGCATCGGTCAAGGATAGGAGGCGGTGACCGACTGCTCGGCTGAATTAGCGTGGCGCTACCGTCGGAGCGCATCATGACACTCGGCTCGATTCGCCACCAGATTCGTATCCATCGACCAGCGGCCACAGTCTGGAAGTTGGCGGGCGATGCAACGCGGCTGCATGAGTGGTTTCCGGGGATCGCCTCGTGTCAGGTCGATGGCAACACCCGGGTGATCGTGCTCGACTCGGGGCTTCCGATGCCGGAGGAGATCCTCGTCTGCGACGACGTTCACTATCGCTTTCAATACCGCATCACCGTTTCGGTTTTCACGTATCACCGCGGCATGATCGATGTCATCGACCTCGGTGACGACACGTGCTTGGTCGTGTACTCCACCGACGCCGACCCGCGTGCGATGGCGCTGACCATCGGCGGGGCGACGGCCGGGGCCCTCGAAGAGCTCCGGCGACAGATGGAATCCGACGAATACGAGGGAGCACGCTGATGGGACGCAAGATCTTGTTCGTCACCAGCGATCAGCAGCGTTACGACACGCTCGGCTGCAACGGCGGCGCGATCGCACGCACTCCGGTGATCGACAGGCTGGCCGCGCAGGGGTATCGCTACGAGCGGGCCCATCCACAGTCGGTGGTGTGCATGCCATCCCGGTCGACGATCATCACCGGCCAGCATCCCAGCACTCACGGAGTATGGATGAATGGGGTCGCGCTGCCGGTCGACGCTCCGTCGGTCGCCAGCGTGTTGCACGACATCGGGTACCGCACCGCGCTGATCGGAAAGCCACACTTCGAGCCTTTTCTCGACCCCTTCGCCCGCTTCATCGAGAACCGCTTCGAGCGCGAAGGGCTCGTCGGGCTCCACCGCGGCTTCGAGCATTTCGAGGCAGCGACCCACGGCGCTCTCGGCCCGCTGCACTATGCCCGCTGGCTGGCAGCGAACCATCCCGAAGCAGTCTCGATGTTCTACCCGGTGCTCGACATGGCCCTGGAAGTCAACGCGGCGGGTGGTGGCGAGACTGGTGCGCCGCAGGTGCACGACAACCCCGTGCCCCGGGAGTGGTACCACACCGACTGGGTTGCTGATCGCACGATCTCGTGGCTGGATTCGCTCGATGCCGACGACGACTGGTTCTGTTGGATGAGCTTCCCGGACCCACATCATCCATGGGATCCGCCGGCATCGGAACTCGGCCGCGTCGATTGGCGTGACGTGCCACTTCCGGCTGGCTACATCGAAGACACGGCGAAACGGGAAGCAATCCTGGACGACAAGCCGCGACATTGGCGGGCGTGGTACGACGGCAGCCTCGTCTCCAACTACGAGGCGCCGGCCAACTGGGTCCCGGCGACGCTGACCGCTGATCAGGTTCGCGAGGTCAATGCCCGCAACGCCGTCGAGTGCGAGTTGATCGACGAGGCTCTCGGACGAGTTCTGACGTCGATCGCCGCTCGCGGCTGGGGCGACGACGTCGACGTGATCTTCACGACCGATCACGGCGAGCTGCAAGGAGACTTCGGGTTGTTGTTCAAAGGTCCGTATCACGTCGATGGACTGATGCGCCTTCCCCTGATCTGGAGGCCTGCGCCATCTGCCATGGCCACGCCGTCCGCTGTCTCCCGGCCCGTCGGATTGGTCGATCTCGCGCCGACGTTCTGTCAGATCGCTGGGATCGCAGCACCAGAGTGGATGGAAGGCAAGGCGTTGCCCCTCGACAACGCCGATGCCGAGGCACGTGACTTCGAGCGAGTGCTCACGGAGTGGGACAGCGAACTCTTCGGTGTGGCAGTGCATGTCCGAACCATCACGCGAGATGGCTGGGTGTGCAGCGCGTATCAGCCCGGCTACAGCCACGATGGAACCGAGGGCGAGCTCTACGACCTCACCGAGGACCCCCTCCAGCAGACCAACCGTTGGGACGATCCTGCGCTGGCCTCCTTGCAAACTGACCTGCTGTCAGATCTCTGGGATCATCAGCCGACGATGCACTCGCCGCTACGACGAGTGGAGGCCCCAGTATGACCGCCGAGTCACGCTTTGCCGGAGTGCGACCGCAGTAGCCGGCGACCCTGCACGGTGATCTCCAGTTCCTTGAACCACGGCGCGGGCTTGTCACCGCTGCGCTGACCCCACACCAGGGATCGCTCCTTGGCCTCGTTCAGGCACGTGGCGACGGCCTCGAGGTCCCAACCGAGACGCTTGGCGATAATCGAATTGTCGACCGGAGCGCCGGAGTCGTCACCGCTGAGCACGACAGCCAACATTTTCACCATTTGCTGGTCATCCGGCATCGAGTTGCTCACGCATTTCCCCTTCGCAGTCCCGAGCCTGAGGCGGCTACGCCGAAGCGAGGAGAACTTGAAGTCGCGATTCTACCGGCGAATGGGGGCTACCGGCGAAGAAGGCCTACCGGTGAATGCCGCCATCGCCGCTGAGTGACAAGCTGCGCAGATGAAGTCGTACGACGTGCTGGTCATCGGAGGTGGCATCGCAGGCGTGTCGATTGGCTATGAGCTGGCAACGGATCGCAGGGTCGGTCTGCTCGAGATGGAGGCAACCCTCGCCTATCACACGACCGGACGTTCGGTGGCAACGTTCCTCGAAAGCTACGGCGGACACACGATTCGATTGCTCACCACGGCGAGCCGAGTGTTCATGGAGGATCCGCCCGAGGGATTCGGACGGCCGTTGTTGAAGCCGCTGCCATTGATCTGGGTGGCTCCTCACGGCGACGTCGACGACATGAATTCGATGTATGAGGCCGTGGTCGAACTCGTGCCCGACATGCGCGTACTGACTGCGGACGAGGTTGTTGCAGCGACGAAAGTCGTTCGATCCGACTGGGTTGCCGCCGGCCTGCTCGAACCCGGCGCGAGTGAGATCGACGTCGCTGCGCTCCACGGCGGCTATGCGAGCGGGCTGCGCGCTCGAGGCGGTGAGATCCACACCTCGGCTGCCGTCGCCTCGATGCGACGCGTCGGACACAACTGGCGAGTCATCGATCGCG
This sequence comes from Ilumatobacteraceae bacterium, assembly GCA_031408175.1. GTDB lineage: Bacteria > Actinomycetota > Acidimicrobiia > Acidimicrobiales > Ilumatobacteraceae > JAENVT01. The sequence goes on along the minus strand of JANOJI010000476.1, from coordinate 23,122 downwards.
TTGGCAACGAATTCGAGGCCCCGGTGGTGGTGAACGCGGCGGGATCCTGGTGCGATCTCGTGGCGACGATCGCGGGAGCACGACCCGTGGGCATTCATCCCCTGCGACGCACCGTGTTCACGATCGGGCCTCCCGTCGACATCGATGCTCACACGATCCCACTGGTGGCCGACGTCAGCGGCACCTTCTACCTCAAACCCGAGGGCCCGCAGATTCTTTGCTCACCTGCAGACGAGGTGCCGTCGCTGCCGTGCGATGCGCGGCCGGAGGAGATCGACATCGCCAAGGCGATCGATGTGATCAATGCTGCAACAACTCTTGACATCCGCCACGTACGTTCGTCGTGGGCCGGCCTCCGCAACTTCGTGGCCGATCGCAGTCCGGTCGCTGGGTTCGACGATCTCGTTGACGGGTTCTTCTGGTTCGTCGGACAAGGTGGATATGGCATCCAGATCTCCCCCGCACTTGCGCAGGCCGCAGCGTCGCTGGTGCGTGTCGGTCGCCTTCCCGACGCACTGACGGCGCGCGGACTGGAGGGTTCAGCGCTGGGCCGGCAACGCCTCGACGGCGTTGCCACGCTCGAAGCTCACTAAGAACGCTTGGCCACCGTGTTGCTGCCACGTTCCACCACGTAACTCCCCAGCGACGTGACCTCGCTGTCGGCGCGCGACACATCCGTTACGTAGCGGTAGTCGGCAATCCAGCGTTGAGGGGTGACCGTGTGCAGCGAATAGCCGCGGTGGCTCAACTCGGCGTCCACCAAGTTGGGGAACGACTTCAACACATCGGTGAGTTCGTCGCCAATCAGGCCGTCAGAACTGATCGACGTCGTGATGAACTCGACGCCAACGGGTGTCCCAGTACCGCGATCTCCAGCCCGCAGCTGAGCGACGGCGGCGAGATGGATATCGCCGGTGATGACCACCACGTTAGGAACCGATGCGTCGGCCAAGTGCTGCAGTATTCGCTGGCGCTGCAGCGGATAGCCATCCCATTGGTCGTAGTTCAGTACGCCCTCACCGAACGTTGCGTCAGCGAACACAACCTGGTTGCCGATCACGTTCCACATCGATGACGACGCGTCCAGCGTCTCGTACAGCCACGCCTCCTGATCGTCGCCCAGCATGGTGCGCGTAGCGCTGGCGACTTCGGCGCACGCCGGATCGATGTTCAGTGTCACGTCGCCGCACGCCTGATCGGTGCGGTACTGGCGGCCATCGAGCAGCGCCAAGTTCATCAACTCGCCCCAGTGAGCGCTGCGGTAGATACGGTACTCCTGGTCATCGATCGGTGGGTCGAGGCGCACCGGCTGGTGCTCCCACCATGCCTGATACGCAGCGAATCGGCGCTCCAGGAAGCCACGTGCATCGGCCTCGGCCTGAGGCGCGAGGCCGGCGTAGTTGTTCTCGACCTCGTGATCGTCCCAGATCACGAACCATGGACACACAGCGTGCGCTGCTTGCAGGTGTGGATCCGACTTGTAGCGGGCGTAGCGATTGCGATAGTGCTCGAGTGTGGTCGGTTCGGGTCCGAGGTGTGCTCGCGTCGTGGGGTCGTCGTTGCCCGGCACGCCTGCGTCCTCGTAGATGTAGTCGCCGAGCCAGACGACGAAGTCGGGTTCCTGCTCGGCGAGATCTCGATGTGCTGCGTACTGGCCGGCGGCATAGTGCTGGCAATTGGCAACGGCGAAGGTCGCCTCGGCAACGTCGACGCTGGCATCCGGCGCGGCGCGGGTCGTGCCGACCGGGCTGATGTAACGACCGACCCGAAAGCGATAGAACCACGTCCCCTGGTCGATCGACGCAACGACATGAACCGAGTGGGCTCGTGCAGCGCTTGCCGTCGCCACGCCACTGGCCTCGACCGAGTCGAAATCTGCTGTCTCGCTGATCTCCCACGTGACGGCGATGTTATCCGCGGGCATCCCCCCGCCATTGAGCGGATCGGGAGCAAGCCGAGTCCACAGGACCACGCTGGCCGCGTCGGGATCACCCGAGGCCACGCCCAGTGTGAATGGGTCCGCCGACAGCTCGACCGGTGGAAGGGTCGACGTTGTCGTCGCCGCCTCGGTCGTGGTGGTCGCCTCGGTGCTTGTCGTCGTCGGACTGGTCGGCGCAATGTCCGGTGTTGAATCCGAGGTCGTGCTGTCGGCACACGCTGCCGCGGCGACTGCCGCACCGCCTATCAGGAACAGGCGGCGGGAGATGCGGTGCACTCAGGCAGTCTGCCCGACGCCGCTGCCTGTCGTCGTGCGCCCGAGCGCGACCGCGGTCGCCACCACGAGCGCGACGGCGTAACCGGACGCCAGATACGTGGGAGAGAACGCCGGAAACGCGGTGAGGTCGAGATACGCCAGCCCGACGACACGTACCAGCACGAGCAGGGCGCCGAGAACGACGACGGTGGACATCGGCGACATCGTCCAGATGGGAGAGCGCCGGTCACGAACAGCCGATCGTGCCCGCCCCAACGCGACGACGATGGCTACGACCGCAAGCAGCCTGTACAGCCACCGAAAAGCGCTGATGAGGTGGACGCGCTGGCTGGTGAAGAACCCGTTCGGTCCGGGCGCGAGCGGTTCACTGGTCATTCGGGAGAACAGCGCTCGATCTGCGGCGGTGCCGTCGCCATCGGGCGATAGTGCGCTGAACGCGCTGAGATCGATGGTCTTGCGCAGGCCTGTCAGTGTCCGCGCCATCAAGCCCGGCAACCGGTTCCATCGCCATGCGGGGGCGATACCGCTGTGCGGACCCCCGCACTCCAATCGTTCGTCGTCGCACGCCGCGTTGATCTCATCGGCGATCGCCCGAAACGTGACGTCGAGCTCGACCGCGGTCGTCGCCTGCCCGGTCGCGCCGATGGCATCGAGCACCACCCATTGGAACACCTGGCCCCCGAGGTCGCTGACTCCGTCTGGTCGAACACTGGCGAATCTCAAGCCGCCACCTCGCTCGATCTCGTCACGCAGTGCGGCGAAGTGCGGGCTCACGGCGTAGATCAGCTCGCGAGTCTCGATCGTCACCGGGAATTGGTCGAACGAGGTCGCGGGCGCGACCCGGAACATCGGGCCAAGGCCCGCCGACATCGAGGTCTGCTCGACGTTGGTGATCCGCAACCCGTAGTGCGAGTCATTCACCCCATCGAGGTACAGGACACCGACCATGATCGACAAGGGCACGCACGCCACGCCGACGGCGGCGGTCACGCACCAGGCGGGCGAAAGCGAGGAGCGCACAAGTCGCACGATTGCAAGAACCAGCCCGCACGCGAGAGCAGGCAGCGCCAGCAGCCACTCCTCGCGTACCAGCCACAGCGCGCCGGTCGACAGCGACGTCGCCAGACCCCACACCGCGGCCGTCCAACGCGGTCGATCGCAGGACCACACCAGGCCGACCAGGCAGGCAAGGACCAGAATGGTCAGCGCCGGATAGATGCCGGCACGGTCGACCCGTGCCGATATCGGAGCGTTCATCGTCATCGGGTTGAACAACAGCAGGGCGAAGGCCCACAACCGCCGAAGGCGAGTGGTGAGCAACGGTCGAAGGGCGACGATCATGATCGCGATCGCGAACACGTAGACCAACTGGTGAGCGAGGAGCAGCGGCACCCTCAGCTCGTGTACGGCCGCGACGAACAACGGATAGCCCGGTTGCTTGATCAAGGTGTACGCATCGAAAGGACCCAGCCACCTCCCGGCACTGATCCATGACGCACGCTCGACAAACCACTGGTCGTCGATCGTCAGCGAACCGTACGCGGTCAAACGCTGACCGTCGACCAGCCACAGCTTCGCCGTCACCAGAATCACCCAGGGCGAGGCTCGTACCGCATGTCGCGCGTGCAGCCAGCGATCGACGTGCATGCTCTCGGCCATCGCCGCGACCATAGACCGATCACCCGAATGATTGACGCGACGGCTACGTTCCAGAGCATGCCTCACGGACTCCCTCTCCTGCCGACGACCGTGGTCGGCAGCTATGCCCATCCGTCGTGGTTCTACGCCGCCAAGGAGCTGATGGAGGCCGATCGTTTCGGCCCGGTCGACATCGAAGAGACCTTCGACGATGCAGTCGACCGAGCCATTCTCGACCAGGAGCAGGCGGGTCTCGATGTGATCAGCGACGGCGAGATGCGCAGAGCAAGTTTCGTGTGGGCGTTCGCGTCGCGCATGACCGGCCTGCGCGATGGCGGGGCACCGCGAATGATGGGCCCGATGTCGCTCGACATGCGCAATGTGCAAGAAACCATCGGTCCGGTCGGAGTGCCAAATGGCATGGGTGCGGTCGAGGAATTCGCCTATGCCTCGACGCGCACGGCAACGCCGATCAAGATCCCCTTGCCCGGCCCGTTCGCGCTGACGACATTCATACGCCCAGTCGACTACTACACCGACCGCACCCATCTCGCCGAGGCATTCGTGCCTGCCCTCAATCATGAGATTCGTCAACTCGCCGCCGCCGGCTGCAAGTGGATCCAGCTCGACGAGCCTGCCACACCCGGCTACGCGGCCAACGACCCACACACCGCCGCCGACATCGCCCGCCTGTTCAACGCGTGCATCGACGGCGTCACCGGCGTGCATTTCAGCCTGCACATCTGTTTCGGATCGTTCCGCAAACTGCCATACGCCAAGAAGACCTACGCCCGATACTTCCCAGATCTGCTCGAGGCCAAGGCCGACCAGTTCGTGCTGGAGTACGGCACGCGGGAGATGTCGGAAATCGAGCAATGGATGAACTGGGCGCCGGATCGCGAACTTGGGGCCGGCATCATCGACATCCGCACCCATTATTGCGAGACGCCCGACGATGTCGCCGAGCGAGTACGCAAGTGTCTCGACCATGTGCCGGCCGACAAGTTGTTCCTCACGACCGACTGCGGCTTGCGTTACGTTCATCGCACGCTGGCTCGGGAGAAGATCACCAATCTCGTTGCCGGAGTTCGCCAGGTCCGCGAGACCTTGTGACTAGCAACCCGATGAGCGACAACTCGCCACGCAAGATCCTGATCGACACCGATCCTGGCATCGACGATGCCATGGCCATCTTCTACGCCCTCGAGTCGCCGGAACTCGAGATCGTCGGGCTCACCTCGGTGTTCGGGAATGCCCACGCGTCCGTGTGCACCTCCAACGCATTGAAGTTGCTCGAGATTGCCGGCCGCACCGACATTCCCGTTGCACGTGGGCCCGATGCTCCACTGGCGATGCCGTTTCGCGGACCCGTGGCGTTCGTACACGGGTCCGATGGTCAAGGTGATGTCTTCCTACCCCCGCCCACCACGTCCGCACAACAGATCGATGCACCGAACTTCATCGTTCGTACGGTGATGGACTCACCGGGCCACATCACCCTGGTTGGCATCGGGCCACTGACGAACATCGCGATCGCAATGCAGATCGAGCCAGACCTTGCAGCCAACATTGCCGAGATCGTCGTGATGGGCGGCAACGCCTTCTGCGGCGGCAACGCCTCGCCTGCGGCCGAAGCCAACATCCTCAACGATCCCGAAGCTGCCGATATCGTCTTCGGCGCCGACTGCCCGATTGCGATGGCCGGACTCGATGTGACCGAGCAAATTGTGATGACCTCGTCCGACCTCGCCAAGTTGTCGTCATTCGAAAACGCACGCGCCCAGCACCTTGCTGCAATCGTGCCCTTCTATGCGAACTTCTACCGCAATCGGCTCGGCCTCGAAGGCATCATGGTCCACGATTCGACGACCATCAGCTACCTCCGCGCGCCAGATCTCTTCACGTGGGTCGAGTACCCGGTACGAGTCGATTGCGGCAACAGCTTCTGTCGCGGCAAGACGCAGCCAGCCGTGTACGTCAGCGACCACGAGTCGGCATGGAGCGGGCGACGGCCGGTACGTATCCTCACCGGAGTCGACAGTCGAGCGGTGGTTGAACTCGAATTGAAGGCCCTCGAACGATGAGCGCGGAGGGACATCCCGATGCCACTTGATCCGCAAGTGGAGCTCCTGTTGAGCGGGTTGAAGGCTCAGGGAGCCCCGCCACTGCACAAGATGTCGGTTGCCGAGGCACGGGCCGCAGCCGAGGCATTGACCGTGTTGGCAGGCGATCCGATCGCGGTCGAATCTGTCCGCGACATCACCATCCCTGTCGATGGAGCCGAAATCGGTGCTCGGATCTATTCACCCAATGGCGTCGGCCCGCATCCCGTCGTGGTGTTCTTCCACGGTGGTGGTTGGGTCATCTGCAGTCTCGATACGCACGACAACGTCGCTCGCGCCATCTGTCGCGATGCGTCGGCAGTTGTGGTCTCGGTCGACTATCGCATGGCTCCCGAGTTCCGCTTCCCCACGGCCGCCTACGACTGCCTCGCGGCAACCGAGTGGGTGGCAGCCAACGCGACGGCGTTGGGGGTCGACGCCCGCCGCCTTGCCGTGTGCGGCGACAGCGCTGGGGGGAATCTCGGCGCCGCGGTGACGCACATGGCGCGCGATGCGGGAGGGCCGGCAGTGACGTTCGCCGCTCTGATCTACCCCGTGGTTGATATGACCGCCACAGGCGGCTCGTGGGACGACAACGGCACTGGGTACTTCCTCGAGTCCGATGGCATGGAATGGTTCATGAGCCACTACCTCTCGATGGGTGATCGAGCCAGCGCACTCGCTTCACCGCTGCTGCACACCGACCTGTCAGGGCTGCCAGCCTGCTTCATCGCGACCTGCGAGTTCGATCTGCTGCGCGACCAAGGGGAGGCATACGTTGCAGCCCTTCGAGACAGCGGTGTTCACGTCGAGGCCAAGCGCTATGACGGTTTGATCCACGGAGCCGTCACCATGACCGGTGTGCTCGACCTCGGCCGTACGTTGGTCGCCGATGTCGGTGCCCAACTGCGAGCCGCACTACATCGCTAGTCCGACGGCACTTCTATTTTCACGCCGGTGATGATGCGGACCTGGCGGATCATCGCGGGCGCCGATACTCGGAATGGATGACGCGGGCCAACGATTCCGTCGGCGACCGCAGGTGCCACAACTACGGCGGCCAGGCACCGACCGTATTGCAGTGTCTCGAACCATTCAACGACATCGAGATTGATCGGTTCAGTCCGTCGGTACCCGTCGATGAAGCGCCGGGCAAGCGATCCAGTGATTGCCCGGAGCGGGCGTTCGACAATCCGCGGCACTGCGATCGGTGCACACTGCAACAGAGCCGCAGTAAAGCCAACGTCGTATTCGCGCCGGCACAGATTGGCGTTTGTCCAATCGAGGACGCTGAACGAATCGTCAGTGTCGACCAGCATGTTGAAGGGATGCATGTCGCCGTGAGTCACGACGACCGGCGTCAGATCCGGACGATGACGATGCAGCCAAGCCAACAGTTCTTCGAAACCGGAGAGCGACGATTGTGCTGCCGCGCTGATCTCCGCAAGCCGAGCCTCGACGCCGAGCAGCGCGATGTCGATTCCTGCATGCTCGAGTGACTCGATGATGGGCCGGGGATCAAGCCCATGCAATGCCAAGGTCGCCGAGCTGAGCTGTTGCGCCACACGTCGCAAGGTCGTCGACAGACGCAGCAATGTACGGCCGAGCCCGAGTCCATCCAGAGGCGCCACTCCGGCGGCCCGTTCCATCACCATGAACGCACCACCGACAGCTTCGTCGATGCCGGCGAGCACAACGTTCGGCGTGGGATAACCCTGGTCGGCCACGGCCCGTTGCACGATCGTCTCGCGGACTCCAGTCTCACGGTCGGGCATGACCCGCAAAACGAGGGGACCATGCAGGTCAGCGGGCGGCTGGGAAAGCTCGAAGCCGTAGATCGCAGCCCAGTATCCACCCGTCAGCGCCACCGGGGGTTCAGCGAATGCTTCCTGCCGTCCGGTGTGCGCCGACAGCAGTCGCAACAGCGCCTCATCGATCATCGAGCCACTATGGCACCTCCTCGGGGCCACGCGGGCGGTGGCGCGCCCGCTAGAACGAACGGATGAATTCTGACATCGAGCTCCGCAGCGACAACGCTGCCGGCGTTGCACCGGAGATCATGTCTGCGATCTCGACGGCCAACTCCGGCTCTGCCCTTGCGTACGGCGCCGACGACTGGACCTCGCTCCTTCGCGACACGGTCCGCGAGGTGTTCGAGCACCCCGATGCCGAGGTCTTCCCGGTGATCAGTGGAACTGCGGCCAACTCGTTGGCTTTGGCCGCGCTATGTCCACCGTGGGGCGCAGTGCTGTGTCACGAGACGGCCCACATCCTGCAGAGTGAGTGTGGTGCGACATCGATGTTCGGAGGTGGCGCGGTGATGCGCGGCGTCGGTGGCGAGCACTATCGCATCTCGGGGGCGACGCTTCGCCAGGCGTTCGACGCAACCCGCTGGGGTGATCCGCACCACTCGCAACCGTCGGTGCTGTCCCTGACTGTGCCGACGGACCACGGCACGTTGTACACCCCCCAGCAGGTCGGTGAATTGGTCGACGTGGCCCGCGAACGCGGCCTGCGTGCCCACCTCGACGGGGCGCGGGTGGCCAACGCAGTTGCTGCATTGGGCTGTTGCCCGGCCGATCTCACCTGGCGGGCCGGCATTGACGCGTTGTCGCTCGGGGCAACGAAAAACGGCGCGCTCAGCACTGACGCGATCGTTTGCTTCGACCCGGTCGTCTCCGAGCAGTTGGTCTACCGGGTCAAGCGCGCGGGTCACGTCGCTTCGAAGATGCGATTCCAGTCCGTTCAACTCTCGGCGTACCTGACCGACGACTTGTGGCTGCGGCTCGCCGGCCATGCCAATGCGGCAATGACCCGGCTGGCGACCGGGCTGCATGCCCTCGACGTCGAGATGCTCAACGAACCCGATGTCAACATGCTGTTCGCCCGCGTCGACCCGTCGGTCGCCGATCGCATGGCCGGCAGCGGGCTGCTCTTCTACCGGATGTCGAGCGACACCATCCGCCTGGTCACGAGCTTCCAGACCACTGATCCAGAAATCGACGAGACCCTGGAGCGCATCGAGACCGCCCTCACCGCGTAGCTCAGCGGTTCAGGATGTGGTGGGCTGGATCTGGCTTGCCAGACCGACAAGATTGCCCTCGGTGTCCGTGATGAACGCCATCCATTCCTGTGCACCCGCAGGACCGAACATGCCATCGTCGTCGGTGAAGATCACGTGCGGCTCGCCCGTGATGACCACGCCATCGACACGCAGTCGCTCCACGGTCACCCGAACATCGTCCACTCGCAGGTAGACCACTGCACTCGGTGCTCCGCGCTCGATCAACAAGCGAGTCTCGCCGAGCCGGAAGAAGGCCAGACCGGGTGGATCGAAGATCGCTATCGGCGGTTCGCCGAGCAACTGGGAGTAGAACGTGACGGCGCGGTCGAGATCCTCGGCGTGCTGAGCCACTTGGTGCAAGATCATCGGCAACTCCCTACAAGCTCAGTCGACGAGTGTTACCCGGCGGAAGCCCGCTCGCTGATCGACACGGCCATCAGCACCAATGCTGCGCCCACGCCATCGCGCACGTGCAAATGCTCGCCGACGATCAGCCACGAGAAAATGACACCGAACAGTGGCGTCAAGAACATCGTGACGGCAACGCGATTGGAGGGCTGATTGGAGAGCACCAAGCACAGCAACAGATATGCGATCGCCGATCCAATGCCGAGGAAGATCACCGCACCGAACGCCTTGGGAGTCACCGAGTCGCCACGCAGCATGCCGCCGTCGATCACATCGAACAAGCACGCAGGAATGACAAAGATCAGTGCGCCCACCTGGGTCACAGCGGCGACGGCGAGCGGGTCGACGCCGCGTCCGACGCGGCGGACGAAGGCCGTGTACACGGAGAAGGTGACCACCGTGCCGAGCAGCAGGATGATCGGGACGACGGGCGAGGGGCCCGACGTCTCGGTGAAAACCCCTGAGGCGACCAGGGCACCGGTGAAACCGATGATCAGGGCAACGATGGATCGACGTGACGGAGCATCCCCCACGAGCAGCACACCGGCGAGAGCAACGCCGATTGGTTCCAGACCGACGACGATGGACCCGATCGTTGCCGAGCCACGATCGACACCGATGCCCATGAACACCGCCATCAGGCCAATGCCGAACATCCCGATCACGATCAGCTGACGAACGTGCTGCCGTGCCGTCGGCAGTCGATGGCGAGCGATGATGAGCAACATGAATGCGGCCAGCGCGAAGCGGACGAGGTTGGTGGTGGCCGGCCCGAAGCTCTCGCTGGCCAACTTGTACGCCGGCAAGCTTCCGCCGAAGAACACGACGATGGTCAGCAGCGTTGCTCGCACGGCAAGCGATGCCGGTTGCGATGGACTGCCGACAACCGTTGTCGTCGATTCGCTGATCGCCACGTGCCCACCCTACGCGCTGCGCGGCAGCCGCATCCGATCTGCGCAGCAATGGTGCCAATGCCGGCGAGGGCATATCATCGCCTCAATCACCGGAGCAGATCTGTTCGATGCGATCGAACGGGTCCGCGCCTGACTGACCGGGAGCTTTCAGCGTGATCAAGTCGTGGTTGTTCGAATTCTTCCATCAGCCGTTTGACCCGCAGCTGCGTAGCGACCCCCGAGCGGTCAACGATCACTTTCGTTGGTACATCGACCTGTGGACGCGCGCTGACGCCCGCAACTTCGAGGGCATCTTCTTCAGCGAGCACCACTTCGGGGCGGCATACAGCCCGTCGCCGAACCTGTTGTTGTCGCACGTCGCGGCGCGTACCACGCGCCTGCGTCTCGGCGTGCTCGGATCGGTGACTCCCTACGCCACGCCGTGGCGCGTTGTCGAGGAGATCGCCATGCTCGATCACCTGACCAACGGGCGGTTGGAGATCGGTGTGGTCAGCGGCATCCCGCCCGAATTGGCGGTTGTTGGGATCACTCCAGACGTTGCTGCCGGACGCCACGCGGAGGTCATCGACGTGCTCGACGCGGCGTTGAAGGATCCTGTGATCTCGCATCATGGGGTGCACTGGAACTTCGACGATCTGGAGATCCTGCCGCGATGCCTGCAGCAACCATCGCCACCGGTTTGGACCGCGGTGCGCACCGCCGCTTCTGCCGAGCGAGCCGGACGGCGAGGTTGGAAGGCATGCGGCGGGTTCCTGTCGGCAAAGGAGATCGGCGTCGTGTTCGACGCCTACCGGCAGGGTGCTGATGAGGCCGGGCATCCGCATGGTCCCGAGCAGATCGCCGTGCGCCGCATGATCACATTCGTGGAAACGCCGTCGCAGCAGCGCGAGGCAGTCAATCGGGCAAAGCGAGCGCTGCTCGATGTACTGACGGCCAGCGCCGGGCCGCTCCCGCCCTGGGCCGCTCTCCTCGACCGGCCGGACGAATCGATCGAAGCCCTCAGTGACGAGGAGTTTGTCAGCGGAACTCCACAACAGGTCGCTGAGCAGTTGATCGAGCAGTGCCAGGTGATCGGGGCCGGTCACTTGCTCGTCGCGTTCAGCGAGCGCGATCGCCAGCGGCTCGAGCAGAGTCACGAACTGTTCAGTGACGCTGTGGCCCCCCTGCTCCGAGAAGCGCACGTCGTCTGATGACACGGCTCAACGGCAAGGTTGCCCTCATCACCGGTACCGGTGTCGGCATGGGCCGCGCCGCAGCGCCGCGATTCGCAGGAGAGGGAGCGACGGTCGTCGGCTGCGATCTCAATCCCGAGACGTCGGCCGAGACCGTTCGCCTGGTCCGCGAGGCGGGCGGGACGATGACTGCATCTGCCCCGGTCGACCTGTCCTCGTACGACGCGACCGAGCGGTGGATCGACGAAGCAGCCGAGACATGTGGCGGCATCGACGTGCTGTACAACAACGCCTCGCTACCGGTGGTCGGGCCGTGGGACGACCTGACCGTCGACGAGTGGCACGCCGGTATCAGGAACGAGCTCGATCTGGTCTTCTACGCATGCAAGATTATCTGGCCGCATCTCGTCGCCCGTGGTGGCGGAAGCATCATCAACGTTGCCTCGATCGCCGCGATTCGTGGCGCAGCGTTCTTCCAGCAAGCCGCACACGGGGCCGCCAAAGGTGGCGTGCTGTCGTTCACCTTCCACCTCGCGGCGGCAGGTGGTCCGCACCGCATCCGCGCCAATGCAATCCTGCCTGGCCTCATCCGGACACCGTCGACGGAGTTCCTCTTCGCCACTCCCGACTCCCCCGGCAGCATGCTGGCTGCCGCCAACCCATTGGGTCGGGTCGGTGAGGCCGACGACGTTGCCAAGCTTGCCGCCTTCCTCGCCTCCGATGACGCGGCATACATCAACGCGGCCGCGATCCCGGTCGATGGCGGCCAGTGCGTCATCGAGTGACACACGAACTTCTCGTGAACCGAACGCAGCGGTCGCGTCGTACCATCGCGACGTGGACCTCTTGGCCGAGTTGGCCGCTTCGATCGGGAAAGATCCTGCACAGGTAGCCCGCCAGGCGCGCCAGATCGCGGCCGAGGCGCGATGCACCGCTGACTGGCCACGAGTCAGCCGGGCTCAGGCAGTGCTGGGGCGCGCCCTGCGCATGATCGGCGAGATCGATCTCGCCGAGCAGGCGCTCGACGAAGCCATCTCTACTGCCCAGCTGGCGAGTGATGATGAGCTCGCTGCCGACGCTCACCTGGCGCTCGCCGGCGTACTGTCGATCGCCGGGCGCTGGCCATCCGCATTCGCTCACCTCGACGACGTCGACCGACTCGGCTCACAGGAGCTGCGCAATGTCGGCGAGCTGCAGCGCGCGGCCCTCTGCAGCGACGCCGGAAGGCTCGACGAGGCGCTGCGGCTGCTCACAGGCGCCATCCCCCGGCTCCGCCGCGAACGGAGATCGCATCACTTGGCACCCGTGCTGGCCAACCGAGGCGGCATCCGGGTGCGTCGAGGCGAGCTCGCCGCGGCGATCTCCGACTTCGAGGAGGCCGAGGTTCTCTATCGGTCCATCGGCCAGGAGTTCGCCGCGATGCAGACGCGTCACGACCTCGGATGCGCCTTCGCCACCCTCGGCGATCTGCCACGGGCCCTGCAGCTTTTCGACGAAGTCTCGGCAACGTTCGTCGAACTCGGCCACGACGCCTCCGTGCCCTTGCTGTCACGCGCCGAGGCACTCCTGTACGGCGGGTTGAGCGCCGACGCGTTGGGCTTCTCGCAGGACGCTGCCCGCCGCTTGCATGCCGAGGGCAACCATTCGGCGGCGGCGGAAGCGCTGGTTGCGGTAGCAGAAGCGGCCCGCCTCGAGGGTGACTACGCAACCGGAATCGAGGCAGCGAGCCGCGCTCAGGAATGGTTCGCGGCTCGACAGTCCATCGGCTGGGAACGGGCTGCCGAGCTGGAGGCATTGCACTCGCGGCACGAAAGCGTTGGCCTCGACTGTTCCGCCATCGATCGTCTGGAGGAACTGGCCGAATCGCTCTCGCTCATCGGCGAGGTTCGCGGCGAGCTCTTCGCCAGATCACTGGCAGCCGTGGTGGCCTGCGAGCACAGCCAGGTCGATCGCGCAGACCGTCAGAGTCGGCTGGCTGCCAAGGCAGCGCGGCGGGCGAGGCTGTTGCAGGGCCGCCTGGCCAGTCATCAAGCCGTGGCGACCGTTCGGTTCGAGCGTGGCGATCTCGCCGGCGCACGACGCGAGTTGCGCAAGGCCCTCGACGTGTTGGAATCGACTCGGCACCTTCGAGGTGCGAGCGATGCCGGCTCCGCCACCGTTACTCAGGCCCGTTCAGTCATGCGCCTGGCCTACCGCATGGCCACCGTCGAAACCCAACCCATGCGCGCTCTCGTTTGGATGGAGCGTGCACGCGTCGCCGGCTGGGTCTCGCGCGCTGCACTGCCGCCCAACGACGATGCTGCGGCCGCAGATTTCGCTCGGCTCCGCGCCGTCGCCAGCGACCTGCGACGCGCCGAACTCAACGGCGAACCGACGGGGGAGCTCCGCCGAAAACAGGCACTCCTCGAGCAGTCGCTGCGAGCAGCGTGGCTGAAAGATCCACTGCCGAGCCAACGGGCGATGTCGCCGGTCAAGTTGAACCAGCTGAAGGACCTGGTCTGCGACAGTCAGATCGTCTCCATCGCTTCGTGGGGCGATCAACTCATCGCCGTGGTCGCCGATCGGCGGCGAGCCAGATTGCATCACCTCGGTGATCCCACAGAGGTTCGTCGCAACGTCGAGCGCGCCGCCACTGCGTTACGCGGCATGTCGAGCCCGGGAATCGCGCCGCCAGTTGCCGCAGCCCGACATCGTGCATTCGCAACCGCAATCGACGCTGTCGACTCGGCGCTGCTCGCGCCGCTTCGACTCGACACCCCACACGTTGTCTTGGTCGTACCGGTCGACCTGCATGCCTTGCCGTGGGCCGCGCTGCCATCACTACGGGGCCGCTCGTTCACATTGGCGCCGTCTGTGACTTGGTGGATCGAGGCCGCGTCGTCTCAGCCGGCATCTATCCGGTCAGCCCTCGCAGTTGCCGGCCCGCGCCTGGCGGAGGCGGAGGCCGAGGCGCATGGTGTCGCTGCCTGCCATCATCGTGCGACGTTGCTCGCCGGCGCCGACGCAACGGTCGCCCAGGTCGGTACCGAAATGGCCCGGCACGATGTCGTGCATGTCGTCGCCCATGGTCGGTTCCGCCACGACAATCCGCTGTGGTCGTCGATCGAACTGGACGACGGTCAACTGACCGTCTACGAGCTCGAGCGGCTCGGCCGCGTTCCGCCAGTCATGGTGCTGGCCACGTGCGAGTCGGGTGTCGGCGGCGCGCGCAGCGGCGCGCAATTGCACGGACTCGCAGCCACGCTGCTGACCATGGGTGCACGCACCGTCGTCGCCGCGATCGGGGCGTTACCCGACACCGGCGAGACGCGTGACGCAATGGTCGCCCTCCATCGAGACCTGGTGCAGGGTGTCAGTGCGTCGGCCTCCCTGGCCCGCCAACGATCCGAGGCCGACCTTGGCAGCGGGTCTAGTGTGACGGCTGCCGGGCTGGTGACGCTTGGAGTTGGATAGGTATGTCCACCGGAAGCTTGTCGTCGTGTACTGACGACGAATTGGTCGCGATGATTCGGACCGGAGGGGCCACACGGGAGGCCGCGTGGTCGGACATGCTTCGCAGATACACGCCGAAGATGTACGGCGTTGCCCGCTCGTTCGATATCGACCAAGCGACCGCGGAGGACCTGGTGCAGACGGCGTGGCTGCGGTTTCTCGAACGATCCGATCAACTACGCGACACGTCCTCGGTCGGCCCGTGGCTCTGCATGATCGTGCGCAACGAGGCCCGTCGCTTGGTGACTCGACGGCGCACGGTGCCGGTCGCCGACGGTTGGGAGACTCGCCCGGCCGACACGCCCGCGCCCGCCGCGGGCTTGATCGCAACCGAGCAGGCCGTGGCGTTGCGCAGCGCGTTTGCCCGCCTGGGCGACGATTGCAGGCAGCTGCTGAGCCTGATGTTGGCCGACCCCCCACTGTCGTACGACGAGATCGCTGCCGCCCTCGACCGCCCTCGCGGCTCACTCGGCCCCAGTCGTCAACGCTGTCTCGAACATCTCCGACGGCTGCTGCCACCCGGACTCGAGATCGGGGAATGAGTGTGATCTTGTTCCATGTGTCGGATTTCCATGTATCAGCGAGCGCTGTCAGGGATCATGCCCAGGGTTCGACACCAACGCTGACAACGATGCGAGGAGGAGGGAAGTGACCAACGCCGACAACGAGATGTCTGCATCGGACCGAATCCTCATGCAGGCATTGGCTGAAGCGATCGGCGGACCACGCCCGCCGATCGACCTCGTTGCGCGTTGCGAAGGCCTGCTCGCCTGGGCCGACGTCGACTCCGAGCTCGCCATGCTCCTCGACCAGCCTCTGGCCGAGGCGGCCGGCACACGCGGAACAACGTCTGCCGCGCCGACACTCGAGTTCGTCGTCGACGATGGCAGCTGCGTGATCGAACTCGACACATCCGAGGGAGGTCTCCGCGGTCAGATTCTCGGCGGCGAAGTACACGTCGTGGTCGTGCGCACGGCCAGCGGGGTCACCCACTCCCTACCTGTCGACGAGCTGGGAAACTTTTCACTTGACCAACCACCATCGGGGACGATGCGACTGGAATTGGAACTTTTTGCCGAGCAACGACGTATCCATACCGACTGGTTCGTCGTCTAGCCAGCAGGACCGAAGGAAACACCGACATGAACCCGAATTGCCCACCAATCCGCAACTTTGCAACCAAAGTTCTCGCTATCGCCGCGATCGTCTGCGGGGCACTCGTCGTCACCGACAGCGTTGGCGCGGCAACAGCAACCGAGGCCGACGTGATGGCCTGGCTCGCCGACGTCAGCCCCGCAATCGCGGTTGATCAGTCCAACAACTGCATGAACCTCGCCACCGATGCGGTCGCGTATCGCAACGATCGGATCGTGCTGCGTTCCAACGCATCGAACAACAGTGTTACCGCAACGATCAACAACACGCTCCACGGCATGTATGGAAACGGCATCGACTACGCCGGACCCATCGAGCGGATCACATTCCCCACGCCGCCAGGTGGCCCTGCCATCGTCTCCGTACTGTCGGTCACGCTGCACCCCCGCGCCGGTGGCGTGAAACACGACATCCTCGGGCTCGCCCGTCACCTGCGCAACGACTCGGCGAAGATTGCGTCGCCGGATTATGCGACGACGAGTGATGGGCCGTACACCCACTACTTCCCATCCGGCTACCCGAAGAAGATCACAGCGCTCACTCCACCGCGAACCAACCTGACACCGGGCGGCCTGACGATCGGATCGGGCATCAAGGTGATGGTGTTCGACACAGGCTTGTTCGCGCCGGATCCCGTCAATCTGCCCACCACGACGAAGCTGTCGAACGCCGACAACGACCTCGTCAACCTGGTCAACAATG
Source organism: Ilumatobacteraceae bacterium (assembly GCA_031408175.1). Classification (GTDB taxonomy): domain Bacteria; phylum Actinomycetota; class Acidimicrobiia; order Acidimicrobiales; family Ilumatobacteraceae; genus JAENVT01. The sequence goes on along the minus strand of JANOJI010000476.1, from coordinate 6,260 downwards.
GGCCGAACATGGTCGATTTTCCCGCAGCCGGACATGCGCAAGGCATCAGTGGCGTGCTGACCACGGTGGCTCCTGGAGCGACGATCCAGAACGTGCGCATCAGCGATCGCAGCGGGTTGGCCACAGATGTTTCAGCTGCCCGCGCCATCGCCGCGGCGTTGCGCTCGCTGCAGAGCGTCAACCTGCCCAACTTCCCCAATCTGCTTGTCAACGCTTTTGGTACTGCTGCCTGCGACCTGAATCCGGCGGCTCCCGGCGCGGTCCTGCAGCCGGTCGGGATGGAAGCAGTCGTCGAAACGGTCGACAGGTTCAATTCGTTCAAGAGCGGCGGCATGTTGATCGTCGCCTCCGCCGGCAACGTCGCCAGCACTCGGCCGCACTATCCCGCTGCCTTCCCTTCAGTGCTCAGCGTCGGGGCCCTCGATGGCACCGTTGATGGCGACGCCAGCCCGTGGTCGAGCCCATCCAAGAATGCACCGGTCGCAGAGTTCTCGAACCGCGGCGCGACGGTCGATGTCTATGCACTGGGCGTCGAGTTGCCGACCACGCATGTCAACGGCTTCCGCTTCGAGACCGGCGGCGACATCATCCTGGGCAAGGCGTCTGTCAGCGGCACCTCGTTTTCGGCACCCAAGATGACCGCATACATCGCCGAACTGATGTCGACGAGCGGGAACACGGCACGCGGAGCTCGGGACTTTCTCGTCGCCGGTGGCATCCGACCTCTACCGCAGTGCGGCACGAACACAGTCGAGCAAGGCAAGGCGGTCGTGTTGTCCTCACTGACGGCAACCATCACGGATCCGGCCACTCCTGAGCCAATCACCTGCTGAAGCACCATCGCCGGCACCAATGCCCTGGCGAGTCACGAGAGTGAGGCGGCAACCCGCTCGACAGCCCGGCTGTAGCGGATCACGGCTGCAATCACCATCGCAACAGCGAAAGCTCCGATGGGACGGCGAACGTCGGTCACGGTGTCGAAAGAAGATCCAAGCACGCTGGTTGTCGCCGCGATCACCTCACCGATCGCTGGGATGGCATACAACGCCTCCAGGAATGCTCCAAGCAGTCGGGCGCCGACAAACCATGAGGCGACGAACAACGCGGCATGCCGAAGCGACGTGCGGCTGCTGACATGCTCGCGGCGGCTGACCGACTCGAGCCCTGCGCCGGGAACGCCTAGGACGTTGACAGCGGCCAGCTCGCCGAGTAGCTCGGTGACGCCAGCCAGCGCGCGGCGATTCGCGCTTGCGCGTAGACGTTCAATCACTCGGGCAAAGCCCTCGGCAGCCAGCTTGATCAGGCTGAACGGGTTCACACGACGGAACAACCGCCTGATCATTCGACGCCCCTTGCGCTGCTCGGCGTCGAGCGCGGCGACCCGCATCTCTTCAAGACGGCGGATCGCGGCGTCGATCGACGATGCCTCGCCGACGTTGACCACGTAGCGCGATGCGGCGTAGTTGTATCCGGTCATGGTGACACCGAGGCACACGTCGATCGCGATGCCGGACACCGTTCCCTCCCAGGCGCCGCCGAGCGCCCGTCGAGCGGCGATGATGACCGGATCTTCGGCTACGAACAGACCACAGCACAGCAGCGAAGCCCGCGTGAACTCACCCTGGAGAAACACGACGAGTCTTCGGTCAACTGCGCGACGCCGACGAGATGCCGTGCCAGCTCTGTGAACCCAAACCAGCGAGCACCAGAGCGCACACGGGATCGCCTTCGCATCGAATCCCCGTGACGATCATGTGCGGCGGGCCGATGTCAATGCCGCGGCTGGCCTGAAGCTCCGTGAGGCTGACTGCGATCAGGTCGCGAACCAGCTCCTCGGCGTCAGCTTCGTGTTCCACGAACAGGCCCGCTCCGGTGTGTTCGTCCTGTACCCATCCCACGCCCGCCCAGGCCTCCGTACCCCGGTCACTGGCACGCTGCTCGGCGTACACGACGTACAGCCGATCGCCCCAGTCTCCACCATCACTCGTCGGCGCGTGAACGATCGTCGCGCCCGCAGGAATGACGGAACTGAGCCGGATCAAGTTCCTGTTCTCGGCGCCGACGGCGACGAGTGCGCGATCGAACGCGGCAAGGTCAGTGCGAGCCGTCGCAGTTGCAGCGGCAACCGTGATCGTCATTCGCGACTCAGTCAGGCGGGTCCAAGGCGCAAACCCGGTCATGGCTCTGTTCACAGACACCACGACCCGGACAAGCCCCCGCGGATACACGCGATCCACCTCGTCGGAGTTGCTCTGTATCCACGGGCGGTCCACCGGGTCTGGACTCTCGCAACTCAAGTAGCCGGAAGGCCGTACCAGGAGCCCGTGATGCGCCCATCGTTTCGTCAGACATTCATTCCGATCACCGTGTTGATCATCACTGCGGGCTCTCTCGTCGCAACACGTGCGACAGCCTCCACGACGGTCGCCGCGTCATCGAGTCCGAGCACGATCTCGGCCAGCTATGACCACACATGCGTCGTCAACGCCGACACCACCGTCTCGTGCTGGGGAGCCAACTCGTCCGGACAATTGGGCAACGGCTCGACCGACGACTCGGTGACACCGGTATCGGTCGGCGGATTGACGGATGTCGTCGAGCTCGCCCTCGGCACCCGGCACACCTGCGCACGCACCGCCGCCGGGCACGTTCAGTGCTGGGGAAGTGGTGCTCAACTCGGCGACGGACTGGGCATCAATTCGTCGACGCCTGTCGAGGTCATCGGTCTCACCGACGCCGCGGCGATCAGTTCGTACACCTACCACACCTGTGCCGTGCGCAACGGTGGTTCCATGGTCTGCTGGGGTGACAACTACTACGGACAACTCGGCGACGGCACGACCGACTACTCCTACGTTCCGGTCGAGGTGGCCGGACTGGATGACGCTGTCGATCTCGGAGTCGGCGACGAGTACACATGCGCAGTGCACGCTGACGGTCACGCAAGCTGTTGGGGGACCAACAACTACGGCGTTCTGGGTGATGGTACGGAGACAGAGTCCCCGACTCCTGTGGATGTTGTCGGGCTGACCGGAGTGACATCGATCGACGGCGGCGACCAGCACACCTGCGCCGTGCTCGAGACCGGCGGCGTTCGCTGTTGGGGGTACAACTACGACGGCGAACTCGGGAACGGAACACTCAACCCTTCAGCACTGCCTGTTGCCGTGGTCGGATTGACATCTGCCATCGACGTCGGCATAGGTGGACAGGGCGCCTGCGCGTTAGCCATGGACGGCACTGTCTCGTGCTGGGGTTACGGATACCGCGGCCGGCTCGGCGACGGCTCCATTGATGGAACGAGGACCATCCCGAACCCGGTTGTCAGCATCTACGATGCCGTCGCTCTGGCGGTCGGATACGACCACGCCTGCGTGATTGAAGCAAGCAGTGCCGTCGCGTGCTGGGGTGACAGCGGTAGTGGCGCAGCCGGCAGCGGACTCCCCGACCGAATCGACGTGCCGACCACGGTTGCTGGCGTAACGGGCGCCGTGCAGGTCGCCGCTGGCGACAACTATTCCTGCGCCATTCTGATCGACTCGAGTGTGAAGTGTTGGGGCGCCAACTCTGCGGGCCAACTCGGAACCGGAACGATCTCGACGATGGAGTCACCATCAATCGTCTCGGGCTTGACCGACGCCGTCAACCTGGCGGCCGGCGCCTCGCATGTCTGCGCCGTGTTGACAACGGGGGCGATGAAGTGCTGGGGATCGAACTTGTCGGGCCAGTTCGGTGACGGCACTCGAACCCAGTCCGCGTTGCCGGTCGACGTCTCGGGCATGACCACGGCCGCTCGTGCCGCTGCGGGCGACTTCCACACGTGTGCCCGGTTGTCCGGCGGAGAGCTGATGTGCTGGGGCGAAGGCCGCACCGGTCAACTCGGGCTGGGCTCGACGTCGGATCAGCTGACGCCCACACTGCTGCCGTCGATCACCAATGCCGGCCCGGTTGCAGCCGGCGGTGACTTCACGTGTGCGCGCTTGGCGACAGGTGAGGTCGACTGCTGGGGCTACAACTCCCACGGGCAGCTCGGCGATGGCACGACGGCACAACAGAACAGCCCCGTGCCTCTCGACGTCGTCTCCAACGACTTCAATCGGATCGATGCCGGGCAGGATCACGCCTGCGCGGCGCGCCCTGGTGAGACAGTGTGCTGGGGCTACAACATCTATGGCCAGCTGGGCGACAACTCGAGCTCCGAGCGACATTCGCCTGTCACGGTTGTCGGTGCCAGCGGCGGCGTTGTGCAGGCGGGTGACGGCCACACATGCCTCCTGAACACCGGAACCGTCCGCTGCTGGGGTAGGGGCTTCGAGGGCCAGCTCGGTAACGGTGCTAGATCGAATGAGGACACTGCAGTCGACGTGCTCGGCGTGGCCGACGCAACCGAGCTCACGGCAGGGAACCATCACAACTGCGTCGTGCTCGCCGACCAGACGGTGCAGTGCTGGGGCAGCAACGACCAAGGCCAACTCGGTCTGCCCTCGTACTTCCCCATCGCGGTCGACGTTGTCGGCATGACCGGGCTGGTGCCGTCGCCAGAGGTGCCGGTAGTGCCCGCCAGGCTCTTGGATACTCGGCCGGGTGAGCCGACCGTCGACGGGCAGTATTCCGGACAAGGTCGACGCCAAGCCGGTTCCACACTCGAGTTGCCGATCACCGGACGCGGCGGCACCCCGATCGGCGCATCCGCGGCTGTCGTCAACGTCACGGCTGTCAATGCCTCCGCTCCTGGGTTCGTCACCGTCTATCCCTGCGACGCGCCTCGTCCGCTCGCGTCGAGCCTCAACTATGTACCGGGCACGGTCACGCCGAACGAACTCATCGCCAGGCTCTCGGCCACTGGCACCATCTGTCTGTTCGCGCTTGCCGGCGTCGACCTCGTCGTCGACGTCACCGGCTGGCTTCCTCCGCTGCCCACCTACACGCCGCTCGTGCCAGCACGACTCCTGGATACCCGACCCGGCGAGCCGACCGTCGACGGCCAGTACTCCGGTCAAGGCCAACGACAAGCCGGTGAGACCCTCGAACTACCCGTTACTGGCCGCGGTGGTATCCCGATGGACGCACCCGCCGCCGTCGTCAACGTCACCGTCGTCAACGCCAACGCACCTGGGTTCGTAACCGTCTACCCCTGCGACGCGCCGCGACCGTTGGCATCCAGCCTCAACTACACCTCGGGTGACGCAACCCCCAACGAACTCATCGCCAAATTGTCGGGCACCGGCACGATCTGCCTGTTCACCCTGGCCGGTGTCGATCTCATCGTCGACGTGACGGGCGCATTTCCCTTGACACCCGGGTACACACCATTGGTGCCTGCACGGCTGTTGGACACCCGCCCTGGCGAACCGACCATCGACGGCCAGTACTCCGGGATCGGTCACCGGCTCGCCGGCTCGACACTCGAACTGCCCATCACGGCACGCGGTGGCGCAGCAACAGGCTCGGCGGCAGCCATCGTCAACATCACCGCAGTCAACGCCGCGGCACCAGGCTTCGTCACCGTCTACCCCTGCGACACACCGCGACCGTTGGCATCCAGCCTCAACTACGTCCCGGGCGGTATTGCCCCCAACGAACTCATTGCCAAACTGTCGGCAACCGGCACGATCTGCCTGTACACACTGGCTGGCGTCGACCTCATCGTCGATGTCACCGGCGTCATCTCATGAATCGAAACTCTTGTATCCAGTGAGCGGTGACCGGGTCGTGTGGGCATGAACATCGGAAATGTCATCGCCTCCATCGCCCTCGCCGATCTCCTCGATCGCAACAAGGACCAGGCCGGACACCCAACTCGACCCGGTCGCCGCAACTCGGACGCACGCTCGCGTGCGGCTCAGCGCGGCTCGAAATCGTTCGCCGACCATCCGGAGCGCTGGTAGAAGTCGAAGAACCGCCGATCGGGATCGTAGACATCTCGGAGCTGTTGCAGTTTGGCGAAGTTGGCGTCGGCCATGAACTTCGACGAACGTCGGGTGAGGTCGGCGTCGCCGAGATACGAACCCTTGCTCACGCTCTCGAGCTCTCGGAATCTCGACGTGACCCAGTCCTGCATCGCTGCGTCGTCGCCTTCGTCCGCCCAGATGGTGTAGGCGGCTATGTAGACGTTGCCTTCCATCGAGAACGCCATGTCTTGCAGCGGACGCGATGGCGCCCAGCCGTACCAGATGATGAACGACTCGGGCGTCGGCAGCGAGCGATAGATGTCGCCCAAGATCGGCACCAGGTCGCCGGCCGGTGCATCGGTCCACGCG
>JANOJI010000389.1:0-4252 GCA_031408175.1 Ilumatobacteraceae bacterium | reverse complement strand
CCGTTTCCTAAACCAAAGACGGAGGTTCGAATCCTCCCGGGGGCGCAAAGAAAGTGGACTTGACCAGGATCTTCGAAATGTAGAAGAAAGAGCTCGAATGAAACCGTTGGCCGTGATTGGCTGCGGTTTCTTGTCGTGTTTGGGAAGGCTGCGGGGAGAAGAGCGACCGTCTGTGTCTGGCGTCTGCGCCGAGACTCGATGGCGAAATCGTTCTTGTCAAAGGCTTGCGACGGCCCCGCTCGCCCACCCTTGTGCGACGGATGATTGTCGTGCTGTCAGGTCAGGTGCCACCGAAGGGCTCTGCTCAGTGTGAAGTGAGCTTCGGTGAGATCATCGATCAAGTCGCCACGGCGGATGGCCGAGCCTGTTCTGGACCTGAAGGGACCTTCCACTCCATCCATCGTGACGTCATGACGGCTGATCCAGATTCTTGAAATAAGGCTGCAGTCATTGACCGCGATCCAGGCTTCGATTTGGCCACGCTCGTCTCCACTGCTCGGAGAGGCGTATCTCACATCGACCTTCATGGGCCTGACAACTCGATCCCAGATCGTCAACCGACGCTCGAACAGGCACCGAGGTGTCGAGCGTCGGTCGATCCACTACCGGCGGCGAACGAACGGTACGTCCCAGCCCTGTCGTGTGGACTGAACGCACCTAGGCAAGTACAGCAGTGAACGTGACCGCAGCCGCTTGCCCTGAACATAGACCTGGCTGTCAAGCGCGCCGGAGGCGCTCGTCGTCTTGTGTGCGGGGAACGTCCGTCACGGCCAACGTTCTACACCCCGGTGTCGTGCGCACATCACTCGGCGCGGAAGACCCCGGCCGCATCCAGCGAGTGTTCACCCCAGTGATGCGGCCCTACCTACTCCGAGGATCGCGCGCCCCTCCGAGAGCACGTCAAGGGTGGTCGCGATCTTCGCGAGTAGCCCCGGGTGGCGGTAGGTGACGCTGGTGATGAGGGTGCCGAGCTTTAGTCGGTTGGTGTGCGCGGCGGCGAAGCCGAGCAGCGTGTAGCTATCGAGCATCGGGTCGTGGGCCGTGCGGAACGCCTCCATCTCCACACGAATCATTGCGCGTCGGCACCGACCAGATGTTGGAGCGGCACGACGTCGAAGGACTCGAGTAGCAGTTCACGACCAACCTCTGCGGTGCTTGGAAGGCGTGGAAGCGAAGCGGACGATCGTCGTTGAGTCGCCACACTCGCCGTTTTGGGTCATGCCATGCCTCCAATCGGGTCATCCCTTGCTGGGGGTGCGCTGGGCGAGGTCATGTTCGTAGGCGTAGGCAGCGGCGGCGGTGCGCGTCGCGACACCGATTTTGGTGAAGATGTTGGAGAGATGGCGAGCGACGGTCCGTTCGCTGAGGTGGAGGGTGGCGGCGATATCTCTGTTGGTCATTCCCGAGGCGACGAGGCCGAGGACCTCCGCTTCTCGGGTCGTGAGGTCCGCTGGCAGCGACGTGGACGACGTGAGATCCCGGATGTGGCGGGAATCGAGGGCGGCCCCGAGGCGGTCGAAGATGGCTGCTGCGCTGGCGAACGAGCTGGCGGCTGCGTCTTCGTCGCCGCAGGCTCGGCAGGCCTGGCCGAGCAGCAGGCGGACGGTGGCGACCTCGTAGGGGACCTCGAGCTGTTGCCAGTGTCGGAGCGCCTCCCGCAGCGTCGCGCACGCGGTGCGGTCGTCGCCTTGGGCGAGCTGGAGCCTGCCGCGTGTGGACAGGGCTGCGGCCAACAGCGCTGGGCTGTCGTACTCGGTGACGATGCGTTCGAGCTCGTCGGCGGCACCAATGGCGGCGTCGAGGTCCTCTGCGGCCACGGCGATCTGCACGCGCGCTGGCAGGAGCTTGGCCCGGGCCAGTCGGTTCCAGGTGTGGTCCTCGAGCATTTGCGTGATGATGGCGGTAGCTGCGTCGACTCGACGTTGGGCGAGACGGACGAGGGCTAGTCCGGCGCTCTGCTGGCCGCAGAGCTCTTCGGCGGTGGCGAAGGCGGCCTCGGCTCCAGCCAGGTCGCCCAGTCGGCGACGGATGTCGCCGATCTCGATGTAGCCGGCCGCGACGTTGGGTACGTGGAACCCGTCGAGCTCCATGCACGCTTGTCGCGCTTCTCGCTCGGCTGCGCCCCAGTCGCCGCGGAGCTGGAGCAGCGCGGCGTGGTGGACTCGGCAGATGCCGGGCCACATGGCCATCGGGTGGTCCTCTGACCAGCGGAGCGTGGCATCGGTCCACTCTGCGGCGCGGCTGTGGTCGCCAAGCTGCTCGCAGGCGCTGATCAGGCTGCAATACACCTTGCCGGTCGTGTAGGGGTTGAGCTTGCCCTCGACGGCGGACAGCATGGCCTCGTCGAGGTGGCCGAGCCCGTCGGTCGGGTTGCCCGCGTCGATGAGGAGCCGGCCGATGGTCTGGAGCGCCGCCGCCTCGAGGTCGATCGACGACAGCCGCCGTCCTAGGGCCAGGGCGTCGCGGGCCAGCGCGGTCGCCCGGTCGAGTTCGCCGGATCCGTGCGCGACCTCGGCTTCGCGGAGCATCAGGTCGCCGAACTCGACCGATGCCGTGTCGGCCTTCAGCGCACTGCGGGCCCGCCGCAACCAACCACTGGCGATCGACGGATGCGCCTTGAGCTTGTGGTGCTCCCAGAGCCATACCGCGCACCGGCCCGCGCACAGGCCATCGCCCTGCGCGTCGTACAGGGCGTAGGCCTGCTCGCGGGCGTCGATGCAGTCATCCATCTGGCCCAGCCACCACGAAGTCTCGGCGACGATGTCGAGACGATCAGCCTCGGCTCGGCCGGACGGGACGACGGCCGACTGGGCCGCGTCGAGCGCCTCGGTCCAGGCCCACGACGCCAGGAGGCTGCGGGCCCGCTCCAGTGGATCGGTCGGGGCTGCGGTCACCTCGTCAGTCTGGTCGACCGCCACCCAGCGCGTCGGGGTCAGCCCGCGAGGTGCGTGGAGAGGTGATCCGGGCCGAAAGAATCTCCGTCGTAGGGCTGAACTCGAGGAACGTCAAGCCCTCATCGGTTCACCCGGTATGTCCGGCCGGCCAGTAGTAGCCATCGCCGGCCGGTTCGTCTCCTCGTGGCCGTTGGCGAAGCGCAGGGTGATCGAGCGGCGGGCGGCGGGCATCGGCCAGACCGCCTGTATCAGGCGCGGCCCACCGGCCGACGCGTGGGTAGATCACGCCAGCCGTCCCGGGATGTTGGCCGATCTGACCGATGCGTGGGCCGGTAGCGTAGCGCAGGATGCCCTTATGACCGATCGTGACCAGCAGGGTGCCAGCGCCGAGTCGATCGCCGAGCTGATCGTGCTCGGCCGAGACCGGGAGGCGGTCGCTGCGGCGACGCGTACCAGCAACCAAGGAGAATCCATGGACGGTGTCCAACAGCTCGACGAGATCATCCCCCGGATCGAGAAGGTGGTCGAGCAGATCAGGGCCGACCAGCTCGACAACCCGACGGCGTGCGACAACTTCACGGTGACGGGCGTGCTGGAGCACATGATCGGGGGTGCCACCCACTTCTCGCCTGCCTTCCGTGGCGAGGCAGCGGGGTCCGCTGCGCCCCTTGAAGGGGAGCTCACCGATCGGTGGAGCCGAGCGATGGCCGAGCTCTTGAGCTCGCTGCACTCGCCGGGCGCTCAGGAGCGGACGGTCACCGCCCCCTTTGGCGAGGTGCCGGTCGCAGCGTTCGCCCGATACACCGCGTTCGACGGTCTCGTCCACGGCTGGGATCTGTCCAGAGCCACCGGGCTTCCCTACGAGCCGCCCGACGATCTCGTCGCCGAGGTCGATGTCTTCGCTCGCCAGTTCGTGCAGCCGGAGATGCGTGACGGAGACACGTTCGCTGCCGAGACCAAGGCCGGGCCCGAAGCCACCACGCTCGAGCGGCTCGTGGCCTTCAGCGGCCGCGAGATCCACGGCAACACCAACGAGTAGACAGTGTAATGAGCTCGACGCTCACCCCGGGAAGACATCGAGACCATCATGGGTCGTCAGCGGGCGACGTGGTCCAGCGTCGACTACGCCGTCATCGGCACGATGCTGCAGATCGTGGATGAGTCACTGTGCGAGGCAGTCGACGTCACCGCGGGTAACGCAGGTGCTTGACGTCACGGCCGGCAACGGCAGCGCCCCCGGTCGCCGCCGCCCGCCGTGGGTGCGCCGTGACCGCCACCGACTAGTTGAGGCGTTTCTCGCCGGCAACTGCTCGACGAACCGCCCATGAGACCTCGGCGGCACCTGGATCCTCGCCGCC
>JANOJI010000387.1:0-1549 GCA_031408175.1 Ilumatobacteraceae bacterium | reverse complement strand
GTCGAGTTGCAGCAGCCGAACAACTCGGCCGCGCTGGCCGGCGTACGGTTCGAGCAGCTCGAGCATTCGTTCGTCGGTACCTCTCGATTCGTCGGCGAGCGCGTACGACACCAGGTTCTTGAGATGGAAGTCACCGACTGCAACGGCGTCGGGGTCGCCCGTCGCTGTGGCCATCACCGAACCGATGGTCCACGCACCAACTCCTGGCAGCAGGGCCAGCTTCGAGGCGAGGTTGATTGGCGGAAGCGTGGCCCAGTTCCACAGCTTGTCAGCATGCTTGGCGACAGTTCGCAGCGCCTCGGCGCGCCTGGCCTCGATACCCAGCGGATGAAACCACCAGGCCGAGCGCCCAACGAGCGCAGCCGGCGATGGTGGCAGCCGCAAGCCAGTGTTTGGTCCCGGCGCCGTGTCACCGAGGTCGCCGCACAAGCGGTGCCACTGGCGAATCGCCTCGCCGGCTGTGATCCGCTGACCAAGGATGGTAGGAACCAATTCGTGGAACAGCATGTGGCTGGCACCGAAGCGAACGTTGGGATGATTTCGCTGGGCACGCATCACGGCTGGATGTGCGTCGATGAACTGGAAACCGGGATCGAGCGCGCCCGTCATCGCCGACACCTGGTCGAGCATCCACTCGCGTCCCGCACCCCATGCCTCGGCATCGACCAAGTCGGCGCTCCACGTGACACGCAGAGTGGCTGGCCCGTCGGGGGTGAATGACGCTCTCCAGAACTCACCCGCACGCAGTCGCGTCGTCGGATCGCCGTTGCCGAACCGGTATGCCGCCAGGCACGCCGCGATGGGGCCCCGACCTCCAACCGTGCTCACACCTCGCGCCACAAGGCGACGGTAGCAAGCCGGTGTGACACGTCCGCCCGCCCGACTCGTGTCACCCGGTCCATTGGGCGCGTTTTCGGAAGCCCGCCGTCCGATTTCGCGCCCGTACCGCCTGTTCGGGCGCGAGATCGGAACTGGCACTGCCGATATCGCGTCCGACAGTCCTGGAGGTGGCGCGAACTGCGACCGGAGTCCGACATCGCAAAGTAGCCTCGCTCGGCGTGGGGGAGATCGGTGTCGGACGGGTCTTCGCACGACGCCTGACCGCAGTTGTCGCTTGTGGAGCGGTGCTGCGCATCGTTCGATTTGTGTTCAGCAAGTGGAACGACCCGCTGCTGTTGAACGATTCGTTGTATTACAGCGCGCAAGCCCGGCAGTTGGCCCATGGCGTGTGGTTTCGAGAGGTGTTCGTCGATCAACCGGGCGCCGAGCACGGTCCACTGACGTCGACGTTGATGGCGTTCGTCAGCTGGGGTGACGATCCGTTCAACCGTCAGCGGATGGTCACGATTGCGTGCGGCATCGCGACGGTTGCCGTCATCGGGCTGATCGGCCGCCGCGTGGCCAGCGATCGCGTCGGCCTCCTCGCTGCTGGTCTCGCCGCGCTGTATCCGAATTTGTGGGTCAGTGATGGATTGGTCATGTCGGAGAGCGTCAGTTGCCTGGCGATCTCACTGACGGTGTGGGCGTTGCTGACATGGACTGCACACCC
>JANOJI010000031.1:0-13125 GCA_031408175.1 Ilumatobacteraceae bacterium | reverse complement strand
GAGGTTGCTGCGCTTGAACTCTGCGTCACCAGCGCGAACGGCGAGCACCGGTGTTCCGCGTTCTGCCGCCATATCGACGCCTTCGTGCCGGCGTCCACCTGAGCGTCGGTCACCCCAGCTGTCTGCATACTCGCTCTTGCCGCCCATAGGGCAGGCGTCGAGTGAAGTCAAGCGGGGTGCCGATGCTGGGAGCTCGACGACGTGGGCGGCTGCGGTATTGGCAACAAGCTGAGCAGCACCCATCACTGAGATCACCGCAAGGATGCGTCCGGCTACACGCTTCGGGAAAGGCATACCAGAAGGTTACGGAATGATGACGAACAGGTTGCGGTTTGGTGACGACAGTCACGTTGAACGCGGCGACCAGTCGACCGCTGCGCCGAGTCCGAGCCGGGAGCGTGGCGTACGGTAGTGGCATGAATCCGAAGCATCTCGAACTACTGGTCTCCGAAGATTGGCGGGTGCTCCTCAAGGATTACCTCCTGCCGTTTGCATTCGGCGATCGCAGCCATGGAGACCTCGGTGACGACGTCCTCGAGATCGGCCCGGGCCCAGGATTGACGACCGACCTGCTTCGCGGCGATCTCGTCAAGTTGACCGCTATCGAACTCGATGCCGGGCTGGCGAGCGCACTGTCCGATCGTTTGATGGGAACAAATGTCGACGTTGTCGAGGGTGATGCCACGGCCATGCCGTTCGAACCAGCCCGATTCACAGGTGCGATCGCTTTCACAATGTTCCACCATGTGCCGACCGTCGAGTTGCAGGATCGACTGCTCGCAGAGATCTTTCGGGTCCTGCGGCCCGGAGGGCTTCTCGTGGCCAGTGACAGCGTTGCCAGCGAGGACTTGGCCGCGCTCCACATCGACGACGTCTACAATCCCGTGGATCCCGCGACGCTGTCCGGTCGCCTCGAGAGGATCGGATTTGCTGATATCGAGGTGGAGGCCAACAGCTTGGGTTGGAGGTGCCACGCCCGCCGGTCGCCGTAGCTCGGCTTCGGTCATCGAATAGGCGGTGGCAAACAGTGCGAAGTGTTCGGCGACGGTGAGCTTGTCCCACAGCAGCGGTAGCTGCGCGCAGTAACCGAGGCGCTCAGGCCGATCGATGCTGCCACTGTCGCGGCCGACCAATCCGACAATCGCCTGCATCAGAGTGCTTTTCCCGCCCCGTTCTCGCCCACCAATCCCACCAGCTCTCCGGCGCGCACGTCGAGAGACAGCCCGTCCAACACATCGACTCGACGACGGCGCAACGGAGGGCCGGCATGAAACCGCTTGGAAACATCGCTCACGGCGAGGACCACTGCTCCATTGCCCACCGTCATTGGCGGCGCGACATCGGCCAGCCCGCGTTGCAAACGCAACCCGTCTCTATCGACCGAGCGCTTCTCTCCGATTTCGGGCATTGGTGGCCCAGCTTTGGGCGGTGCCGCGTGCAGGGAGTAGGGCCAATGGTCCTCCCTCCTACTACGCCGGGCCGCTAGTCATTCCGGCCTACAAGTGATCGCGGCATGTAGCCGAGACGCTTGTAGAGCGGGCAGTGCCCGAGAGCCCCGGTGACCAGGAGGTCGAGTCCTGCAGCAACGAGAAGCAACTCGAGAACCACCACCAGCGCTGAACCGGCGGAAGCGAGCAGCACGACACCGACGATGACGGCGGCGAGTCCGATCGCGATTCGACCGCCCCGCTCGACCGGTGTGATGTTTACCGAAAATCTGGGTTGACGGCGAAGCCCGGAAGCCGCGTTGTCGCCGGTCGCGCCGCGCGGGGGCTGCGGCGTGAGGTGTGCAGGAGAACGTCCCGTTGTGTTCACAATGGACTCCGGGCGATCGTGGAGTGTTGGGCGTGCTCGTTGGACGAGGGGGTGGCTTCGTGCGTTGCTCCGCCGCAGCACCCTGCGGATTCAGTAGCCGCCGGGGTGTGGGCCGCGAGCTCACTTGCGCCGTGATGCTCGCGCCTGCCCTGTTGATCGTCGTGATGGCAGCAGCAGCCGCCGTCTTCGCCAGTCATATGTCGCTCCTTTGTCGATGACCAAGACTTCTGCTTGGTGTGGTCATCGTGAACCCGATCGTGGTCGGTGACATCCGCGACTAGTACGCATTCTCTCTTCGGTTGATCCGCAGGTGACGGCGGTGCTGGATGCCGATCCTGCGTAGAAGCCCGCAACGCAACCGTCAGTGCACACGGATGCAGACTCTCCCTCAACCGCGGATCATGTGTCTATGCACATGCACCAATCGAGCCAACCCAACACCCCTCAGACATTGGTGGGGATCTCATTCGAGAACGCCTTCCGCGCCCAGGAGTTCCTGGTTGCGGCGAGCGGCCTCGCCTCCTCTGGAAAACTGAAGATCAAAGACGCAGTCACGGTGGTCAAGGATGACTCCGGCAAGACGGTCGTTCACGAAACGATCGATCCCACACCAGCCCGCGCAGCCCTTTCGGGCGCCGTGGTTGCTGGTCTGTTCGGTCTCCTCCTCGGTGGACCAGTCGGCTGGATCGCTGGTTTAGCCGTGGGCGCCGGCACGGGGGCAGTCACCGCCAAAATGGTGGACGTCGGCGTTCCCGACGAATGGGTCAGCTGGTTCAGAGATGCAGTCCAGCCTGGTACCGCGACCGTTGCGCTGCTGGTGGAGGACCTCGACCGGAACGCGCTCGTCGTCGAGGCAGCCCGGTTCACCGGTGCCGAACTCGTCTACGCCAACCTCGATGACGCAACGATCGCAAGGGTCAAGAACGCGTTTGCGGGGCCCATACCGGCCGCAGCCAGCGCCCGTTGAACTCGAGGCTCGGCGCAGACATGGTGATTGCTTGTGCGGACTGCGGCTGTCTCGTTGAACAGGGTGTGATCGTCACGCCCTGCGTTCGCTATCCCGACTGCTGCTGTACGGAGCTTCCGGTTGGCCCCTCGGAATAGGCACTACGTCGAGATGGTGCAAGTCGTGCGCCAACCTTCGGGATAGCCACAGCAGATCCGACCGGGAGAGCGGTGATCTACGGATGCGGCCCGGACCCGCCGGGCGTACTGTCGCCCTCAGGTCCGCGATGACGATCTGTCTGCAGGCCCGAAGGAGAGGACCATGGTCCACGAGCATGAGCACGATCACCACGGAGCGTCGACCGCGACTGCTGTCATCGAAGTTGGCGGCCTGCAGTGGGCAACTGAGAAGCACATCGTCGAGAAAGTGCTGAGACGTCGTCCTGGGGTAGTTGGCGTCGATGCCAACCCTGTCGCGCAGACCGCCACTGTCACCTTTGACCCGGCCATCACCACGATCGTCGATCTGCGTAACTGGGTGCGCGACTGCGGGTACCAATGCCGCGGCGAATCAGTGCCTGCTCACATTTGTGATCCGCTGACTGGACCCTCACATGGCTTGAAGCATGAGGGCCATGAGGGCAACGAGGGCCATGAGGGCAACGAGGGCCGCGGCGCAGAGGCTGTGCGATCTCCCCACGAGATGATGGGCCACGGTGGCCACCACGCCGGGATGTCGATGGCAGCGATGGTCAACGACATGCGCAACCGATTCTTGATCGCAGCGGTGTTCTCGGTCCCGATCCTGTTGTGGTCGCAGATCGGGCGTGACGTCCTCGGGTTCGATGTGGCCGCGCCGTTGGGGATGCGCGATGACGTCTTTCAACTGATCTTGTCGTTGCCGGTCATTGGATGGTCGGCGTGGATCTTCTTCGATGGAGCGGTTCGGGCGCTGCGTGCCCGGACGCTCGACATGATGGTGCTGGTCGCTGTCGGTGTCGGATCGGGTTGGGTGTACTCGCTCGGAGTGACCCTGACTGGAGGCGGCGAGGTTTTCTACGAGGCCGCCACAGTGCTGACTGCGTTCGTGCTGCTCGGCCATTGGTTCGAAATGCGAGCGAGGGGCGGGGCCAGTGAAGCAATCCGCAAGTTGCTCGACCTCGCGCCGCCTCAGGCAGTTGTGATCCGCGATGGCCAACCGGTGGAAGTTCCCACGGCAGAGGTTCAAGTGGGCGATCTCCTGCTCGTTCGGCCGGGGGCCAAGGTCCCCGTCGATGGTGTGGTCGAGGAAGGCGAGAGCGACATCGATGAGTCGATGGTCACCGGCGAGAGCCTTCCCGTGCACAAAGCTGCGGGCAACGTAGTGATCGGCGCGACCATCAACACCAACGGCAGCCTCAGAGTCCGGGCCACCAAGGTGGGCTCCGACACCGCACTGGCACAGATCGTCAAGCTCGTCCAAGACGCCCAGAACTCCAAGGCACCCGGTCAGCGCCTCGCCGATCGTGCCGCGTTCTGGCTGGTGTTCGTCGCTCTGATCGGCGGCACCCTCACGTTCGCAGTGTGGACGGTGCTCGCCGGCCGCGGAGCCTCCGAAGCATTGCTGTTCGCGATCACCGTGGTTGTTGTCACCTGCCCCGACGCCTTGGGATTGGCGACACCGACCGCCATCATGGTCGGCACCGGTCTTGGCGCCGGCCGCGGTGTTCTGTTCAAGCACGCAACCGCCATCGAGACCTCCGCCCGCATCGACACCGTTGTGATGGACAAGACGGGCACCCTCACCAAAGGCGAACCCGAAGTCACCGAAGTGATCGTGGACGGCTTCGACGAAAACGAGCTGCTCCGCCTCGTCGCCGCGGTCGAACGCGAATCGGAACACCCGCTCGCAGAGGCTGTCGTTCGTTACGCCGACGATCACGGCATCGAGCGTTCTGAAGCGACCGCCTTCGAAAACGTACCCGGCCACGGGGCGCTGGCGACTGTCGACGGTCACAAGGTTGCGGTCGGTAACCGACGCCTGCTCGAGCGCGAAGGCGTCGAGCTTGCCGGATTGGCGGATCGCCGTGAAGAGATCGCCAATGGCGGACGAACTGCGGTGGGCGTCGCGATCGACGGGCGTGCCGTCGCGCTGATCGGCATCGCCGACGCGGCTCGCCCAACCGCGGCCGCCACCGTCAGGGCTCTGCACGAACTCGGCGTCCAAGTCGTGATGCTCACGGGCGACAACGAGGCGACCGCCCGCCGAATCGCTGGGAAGCTCGGCATCGATACCGTCATCGCCGAGGTTCTTCCCGGTGACAAGGCAGCCAAGATCGCCGAGTTGCAGGCCGCGGGCCGGCACGTCGCCATGGTCGGCGACGGCGTCAACGACGCCCCAGCCCTCGCCCAAGCCGACCTCGGTATCGCCATCGGGGCCGGCACCGACGTCGCTATTGAAACTGCCGACATCGTGCTCATGCGCTCCGACCCCCTCGACGTCGCCATCGCCTTGCTGATCGGCCGCGGGACACTCCGCAAGATGCGCCAGAACCTCGGTTGGGCGATTGGCTACAACGCCATCGCTTTGCCCATCGCCGCCGGCGTGTTCCAACCGGCCTTTGGTCTCGTGCTCCGACCTGAGATCGCCGCATTGTCGATGTCGGGCTCCAGCCTCATCGTCGCTGTGAACGCCCTGCTCCTCAAGCGCCTCCGGCTTCCGGCAGCGGACGCGCCGCAGTCGACCCCGCCACTGTCGACAGCCGCCGAGGAGCAGGAGCGCGTCACCACAGCATGAACGACGTCGCCCTGTCCCGGCCGAGGCCGACACGGATGTTGGCTATCACCGCAGCGTGGGGCGCTTGCTTCGTTGCGATCCACTGGGGCCTACGCGACGCCCCAGTCCTGTGGTTCGCGGCGCTGAGAGCCGTTCTCGCCGGAGTCGTGTTGCTCGGGGTCGTGTTCGTCCAGCACCGGCCGCATCCCCAAGGAACGCGGGCGTGGACACAGATCGGTGCGCTCGCGCTGTTCAACGTCACCATCGCGTTTGCCGCCATGTTCGCCGCCGCTTCCGGACTCACCGCTGGGGTCGCGGCCGTCTTGTCGAACGCGCAACCATTGCTCATCCTCCTGCCTGCATGGTGGCTCTTCGGCGAGCGTCCCAGGCGACGCACGGGAGCAGCCGCAATCGTAGGATTGATCGGCTTGGCAGTTACCGCTTCGCGATCAATCGGAACCAGCGCAGGTGCCATCCTCGCGCTGCTCGCCGCTGCCGCGATCACCATCGGGACACTGCTGGCTCGCCGGCTCGATCGCGTCGACGTCGTCGCGGTCAGTGCATGGCACTTCCTCATCGGTGGTGCGGGGCTCGTGGTACTCGCAACCATCCAGGAAGGAACCCCGAACATTCACTGGACCCCTCGATTCATCGCCATGCTTGTGTTCCTCGCCGTGGTCGGGACCGCAGGGGCGTTCGTCTTGTGGTTCGAAGAGATCAGACGAGCACCGCTCGCATCCGTTGCACTCTGGACGTTCCTCACGCCCGTGTTCGGCCTTGCCTTCAGCGCGGTGCTTCTTGACGAACTGCCGGGCGGCCGTGAAATAGCCGGCATAGCCCTCGTCCTCGCCGGGCTCGGCGGTGGGCTCGCTTGGCCCACGGGCTCATCGCCCGTAGATGGCGTCAATCCGGTGGACGATCGCATCGGGGTCTGTCAGCGGAAGGTGATGGTCGCCGTTCCAGATCTCGAGACGGACGTTGGGGTGTCGGGCTGACAGCGTTCGGAGCCATTCGAGGTCGCAGACTCCGTCGCGATCGCCGGCTATCAACACCACGGGCACCTCAATGTCAACAAGCCACTCGCCGGCGTTGCTCGTCAGCACCAACCCCTTGAGCGTCTCGGAGTACGAGTTCCAACTGTGTTGCACACCATCGCGCGCTATTTCCGCCGGTAGATCGCGCATGCTCAGTACCGCGAGTTTCGCTGCTGTGCTTCGGTGGTTGCAGACCCACCGGCAGACGATTTCTGCAAAGTGCCCGTCGTTGGCGAACAGTCGCGCCATCGCACCCAACGCCGCGAGATGTCGATGCGCATCCTGTTCGTTCCGGTAGAGCGGTGGACCGACGGCGATCACGGCGCGCACAAGGTCGGGTCGCGTCGCCGCGAGGCGCAGTGCGACGATGCCACCGGCAGAGTGCGCTGCGAGCACTGCTGGCTCTCGCACCTGCGCGGCGTCCAGACAAGCAGCGATCATCGCCGCGTGCTCGTCTGGCCCGTAGCCGTGGTTGGGTCGAGGTGACGCTCCGAATCCCAGGAGGTCAGGAACAACGAGTCGATGGGCGACACCGAGTTGGTCGTATGCCGAGCCCCAGTAGCGGCCCGACGCGCCGAGGCCATGGAGCAGCGCAATCGGCGGACCGTCCCCGAGCACCCTGGCGACCAGAGGCCGCGACACGTTCGGCGCAGCGGGCGGACTCCATCGAACCAGGGGACGGCGGTCGAAAGCGCGTAGGCGACGGACGCCGATCAATTGCCGAGCATTGTCTCCATTTCGGCGATCTCGCCTTGCTGTGCGGTGATGACCTGATCGGCCATGGCCATGACGTCGGTGTTCGACCCGGCGGTCTTGACCGTCTGGGCCATAGCGATCGCCCCTTGGTGATGGCGAATCATCATCTCCGCCCACATTGTGTCGAACTCCGCGCCCTTGACTGTGCCGAGACTGCTCATCTCGTCGTCGGTCATCATCCCGTCGGTCATGGGCATGCCTCCACCCATGCTGGAGTCCATTTCCATCGGCTGCCCCCACGACGTGAGCCAGCCGGTCATCATCTCCATCTCAGGCTCTTGTGCGCCCTTGATTCGTGTAGCCAGATCGACGACCTGTGTGCTTGCCCCCACGGCTGGATCGAGGGCCATGCCGGCCATCTCGACAGCCTGTTGGTGGTGCTGAATCATGCTCTGAGCAAAGTCGATGTCGGCCGGTTGGAAGTCAGACGCGGCCGGCGTTGACGCTGCGCTAGGCATAGTTGCCGGCGATGTCGATGGCGATTGCGATGCGCTGTCGCTGCTTCCGCAAGCGGCGAGGCCAAGGGCGCCGGACGCGGCGAGGATCGTGAGATGGCGTCGTTTCATTGGTCGTTGGACCTTTCGAAATGGGGGTCATGACTAACTACGACAGAGTGTAGATGTGTGTGTGGAGTTCTGGCGTGCAGCATGACTACGACATATTGTAGTAGATAGGGTGATTGCGGTGGCATGCCGCCCCCTCGACACCCGAGCTGATCGTTGCCCACCGGCTTCGCTCGTCGGAAAGGAACATCTCGTGGCACAGGAGCACAGTGGAAAGGCGATCGTCTCGGTGATCGTCGTGTTGGCGGCAGCCGTGGCGCTGTACTTCGCTCTCGGGATGCCAGGGATGGATCACGGGACAGGTGCATCGATGGCCAGCATGGACATGGCCGCATCGTCTGGTCCCCACCGCCTGGTCGGGCCGCGGGAATTCGAGACGTTGCTCGAGGACCCATCGGCGACAGTAGTCAACGTCCACGTGCCATATGACGGCCAGATCAAGGACACCGATCTGCTCGTGCCTTTCGACGCCATCGACGCCTCAGTTTTGCCCGCAGACCGAGCAGGCGCACTGCTGGTGTACTGCCGCAGCGGCAACATGTCGGCCATTGCATCGACCGCCCTCGTTGAACTCGGTTACACGAACGTCGTAGAACTCGGCGGGGGCATGCAGGCGTGGACCGAATCCGGGCGGCCCCTGATCTACGGTGGCTGACCAGGTGCCACCTCGGCTGTCGGGGCGGACCGACAGGTGCAGGTGCCCCGGGATCAGCAGGCTTGGCGGACCGTCGGGTACGGATTCACCGGTGCTCCGCCACCGGGGTGTATCTGGAAGTGGAGGTGATTGGCCGCGGTTTGGCCCGTCGATCCGACGTAGCCGATCACCTCGCCGGCGCTGACGCTGCGAGGGCCTCCCTCCCACGCCGAGAGGTGCCCGTAGAAATACCTGTTGCCATCAACACCAGCTAGCGAAACGAGGTTGCCACCGAGGGAACTGGTCTTCATCGTGATGGTGCCAGCGACAACAGCGACCAGTGGCGTGCCGAGCGGGCTCATCATGTCGACGCCCTCGTGCTTGCGGCCGCCTGGTCGAGGCGCCCCCCACGTATCACCGAACGCGGTCGGACCAGCCACCGGACAGAACCAGCCATTCCCCGACAGCACGGGCGCCGGGGTCGCCACCGGTTCAGGGGTCGGCTCGGGATCGGGGATCGGGTCGGGTTCGATCGCAGGGGTCGCTGGCTGTGCAGCGGGAGTTTGCGCTGGCGTCGTTGGGGCGGCCGATGACGGGACGCTGGGCTCGGTTCCACCACCCCTGAACTGCGCAACCGGTGTGGCTTGCGGGGCAGGCGCCGCCTGGGCTTGTTGAGCGGCCAGGTCACGACGCTTCTTGGCAACCTGTTCCTCGTAGGCGCGCTTCACTTCCTCGTCCTTGAGATGCTCGCGAAGCGTCGCCAGTTCGGAAAGCTGCTGTTCGATCTCTGCCTGGCGCGAGGTCAGCTGCTGGGCGATCTGGTCGCCTTCCGCCCGCAGACCGGCGACGCGCTCACGGTCCCTGTCGAGGTCGCTGCGAACCGAGTCGACCAGGTCGAGGTCACCCGCGCCCTGATCGAGGGCGATGTTGAGCAGCACGTTCTTGTGCAGTTCCTCCGCCGGGTTGCCGAAGACGACCAACATCGTGGTGTGGGACGCTCCGGTGAATCGATTGACCGCGATCTGCGTGAGGTCAGTCTCGATTTGGGTGTATTGCGCCGTTGTCTCCGCCAAACGGGCCTCCGCCGCCGCCAATTGCCCGGCGAGGTCGTCCGAACGACGCTCAGCATCCGCCCAAGCCTGCGCCACCTGATCGGCCTTGTCCTGCATTCGCAGGATCTCTGTCGCCACCTGTTCAGAGCTCAGGCCCGAGTCTGCCGCAGCGACCGACCCCACGGGAAGCATCGATGTCACAACAAGTGCCACGAGGCCAATTCGGTGAAACCGCCGATGCCAAGCACAGTTAGGTGGGCAATGTTGCAGTTTCATGACGGAAGCAATGTAGTTGTTTCGATCGCCTATCACCACAGCGGGCGGTCGCCGGCCGCTGGAAAACCGGCGTCAGCTTCGCATCAGGCGGGCGATCGCCGCTGTCGCTTCGTCGATCTTCTCCTGGGCTTGTGGCCCGCCCGCGTGAACCGCGTCGCCTACGCAGTGTTCGAGATGATCGCGCAGCAGGCCGAGAGAGACCTGTTGCAGAGCCTTGGTGATTGCTGTGACCTGGTCGAGGATCTCTATGCAGTACCGGTCCTCATCGACCATTCGGGCGATGCCGCGTACCTGTCCCTCGATCCGAGCGAGTCGCTTGGCGATGTCGGCCTTCTGCATGTCGTACGCAGCCACCTACCTACCTCCTGAATGTGTGTGGACGCTCACCGACGTGAAGCGACGGAGGCGGAGGCTGTTGGAGACGACGAAGACGCTGGAGAACGCCATCGCCGCACCCGCCAGCATGGGATTCAGTAGTCCCGCAGCGGCCAGTGGTAGCGCGGCGACGTTATAGGCGAACGCCCAGAACAGGTTGCCCTTGATCGTCGTCAGCGTGCGCCGGGAAAGCCGGATGGCGTCGACAGCAGAGCGCAGGTCACCACGGACGAGTGTGAGATCGCTGGCCTCGATCGCAGCATCGGTGCCGGTCCCCATCGCCAGGCCGAGGTCGGCCTGAGCGAGCGCGGCGGCGTCGTTGACTCCATCGCCCACCATGGCCACGACCCGACCTTCCGATTGGAGCCGACGGATGAGCTCGACCTTGTCGGCCGGCAGCACTTCGGCAATGACCTCGTCGATACCGACCTGCGCTGCGACGGCGTTCGCCGCCCTGGCGTTGTCACCGGTCAGCAGAACCGGGCGCAGCCCGAGACCGCGCAGGCCGGCGATCGCCTCAGCCGAGGTGTCTTTCACTGTGTCGGCCACGACGAGCATGCCGCGAACGGCTCCATCCCAGCCGACGTACACCGGAGTTCGGCCGGCCGCCTCGGCTGTGTCGCGGGCGAGGCGAAGCTCGTCATCGAGGTGCAGCGACCAATCCGCGAGGAATCGTTCCCTGCCGACGACGACGGCGTGACCGTCGATGACACCTTGCACGCCGAGACCTTCGGAGTTTCCGAACGACTCGACGCCGACAAGCGTGACGCCACGTTCACGCGCTCCGGCTGCGATCGCGACTGCGATCGGATGCTCGGATGCGTCCTCCAGCGATCCCGCGAACAGCAGCACATCAGCGACGGAGGTTCCCGCTGCGGACACTACGTCGACGAGGGTCATCCGGCCGGTGGTAACGGTGCCCGTCTTGTCGAGCACGATCGTGTCGACGCGTCGAGTGGACTCGAGCACCTCGGGTCCTTTGATCAGGATGCCGAGCTGTGCCCCGCGGCCGGTGCCGACCATCAGCGCCGTCGGCGTCGCCAAACCCAGGGCGCATGGGCAGGCGATGATCAGCACGGCAACTGCTGCGGTGAACGCGGTGGCGGCATTGTCGGTTGCCGCGGCAGTGAGCCAGAACCCGAGCGTCGCCGCGGCGATCATGATCACCACCGGAACGAAGATTCCTGACACTCGGTCTGCCAGGCGCTGCACCTCGGCCTTGCCGGTCTGGGCTTCCTCCACCAATCGTGCGATCTGGGCCAGCGCCGTATCGGCGCCAACGCGGGTGGCGCGCACGACCAGGCGTCCGCCGGCATTCACCGTTGCGCCGGCGACGTTGTCTCCGGGCCGAACCTCGACCGGGACCGGCTCGCCCGTCAGTAGCGAAGCGTCGATCGCCGACGTGCCGTCCTCGACGATGCCATCGGTGGCCACCTTCTCGCCCGGACGGACGATGAACCGATCACCGACGACGAGTTGGTCGATCGGGACTCGAACCTCTCCGCCTTCGCGCAGCACTGCGACATCCTTCGCGCCGAGTTCCAGCAGAGCACGAAGGGCGGCTCCGGAACGACGCTTCGCCCTCGCCTCGAAATAGCGGCCGGCCAAGATGAACACCGTGACGCCCGCTGCGACCTCGAGATAGATCTGGCTCGAACCCATCCCGCGCTCCGGCGTGAACGAGAATCCGTGACGCATCGCAGGGTCGCCCGCGTCGCCCAGGAACAGCGCATACAGCGACCACCCGAGCGCGGCAAGGGTGCCCACAGAGATCAACGTATCCATCGTTGCGGCGCCGTGGCGAAGATTGGCCCACGCCGCGCGATGGAACGGCCACGCACCCCACATCACCACCGGCGCTGCGAGCGTGAGTGACAACCACTGCCACGAGTCGAATTGCAACACCGGCACCATGGTGAACAGCACCACGGGCAGCGACAGGATGGCCGACAGCACCAACCGGTGCCAGAGGGCGATCGTCTGATCGTCACGGTCAGCCGGTGCAGAAGCATCGGCGTTCGCCGGTGGGCAAGCTGTTCCGCATCGAGGGCAAGTCCGCACGGGTGGTGCTCGACAGCGACGAGAGCAACCTGGTGTCGCTAGTCTCGGACGGCGCGGGCGGGGTGTACGCCGGGGGCGACTCCAAGGGACGCGTGGTTCAGGTGCGCGCCAACGGCTCGGTGCGCACCGTGTTCGATGCACCCGAGGACGAGGTGAGGGCGCTCGCGATCGGTCCGGATCGCGCGCTCTACGCGGCCGCCCTCGCCGCCTCGGCGGTCGCGACCGAGGAGGAGGGCGACAGTGAACGCCCGGTTCCGGTGCGCGCGGCGGTCTCGGGCGGGAAGGCCACGGTGTACCGCATCGTCCCCGATAGTTCCGCCACCGCGTGGTGGTCGTCGCCGCAGCCGTTCGTATTCGCGCTCGCCGGGACCCCGGGCGGGGTGGTGGCGGCGACCGGAAACCGCGCCGGATTGTATCGACTCGAGCGCGCGGGCGATGCCACCCAGTGGCTCGCTGCGCCGCAGGGGCAGATCACGGCACTGACGACCGACCCGCGCGGGCGGCTCTATGCCGCGACCTCGAACCCCGCGGTGCTGTGGCGCTTAGGGCCCGGCGCGGCGACGCGCGGCGAGCTGCGCTCCGGGGTGTTGGACGCGCGCCGCATCGCGCGCTTCGGGCGCATCCGCTGGCAGGGGCGCGCCGCGGGCGGGCCGGTAGAACTGGAGACGCGCAGCGGCAACACCGACCCACCGGACACCACGTGGAGCGCATGGCAGGGTGGGGCAACCGGTGCCGAGGGTGCGCGCATCGCATCGCCGCCGGGGCGCTATCTGCAGTGGAAGGTGGCGCTCGCCGGGAAGGAGACTGCGATCGAGTCGGTCGAGGCGTCGTGGCGCGAACAGAATCTCGCCCCGAACCT
>JANOJI010000314.1:0-9216 GCA_031408175.1 Ilumatobacteraceae bacterium | reverse complement strand
GTTGCTCGCCCGAGAGAAGAAGGAGCCATCCGGCGGCCAGCTGTCCGATGCCGAGGTGGAAGGAGTTGTCGGCGAAGGCGAGAGGTACTTTCTGGAGGTTGGTTTCCGGCGCGGCGAGGAAGAGAGCCGAGCCGAAGTGCGGCAGCGAGAGATCCATCAGCAGGCGATAGAGTTCGCCCAGCCGAGCGTCGGAGACGAGATCGGAGACGAGAACCGAAGCGGCTTTGTAGTGTCCGGTGTCAATGCGGACAGCGGCGTGCTCGCGGTCTTGGGTCACAGCGTGGTGATACCACTGCTCGTAGTCGGCGAAGCCGTTTGCTATGAAGGAGCGCTGGACTGCGATGGCATCGAGAGCCACGCGGACGAGCGGCGGACACGAGCCATACGACCCCTGCGACATCAGCGAGCACGCATCGGCGAGGTGCGTGAACGTCCGGGACCAGAGCGAAAACATGGCGGCTGCTTGCATGCCGCGTATCTTCGAGTTGGCAGCGATCAGGGCAAGCTGCAGGTTCATCGCTCGATCGAACGCCGCCAGGTCGTCTCCGAGGAGAAAGCCGGTCTGTCGGTGCGCGTCGAGCACCTGGGCGCTGGCGCGCGACGGCTTGCCGGGGAGCAGGTACTCCTTCGGGAACGAGGCGAGGATGGCGCGCGGCAGTTTGGGGGCGGGCTGCTCGGTCACCGGTATTCTCGGAAGGCGGGCCGGGCGCGGTCCATGCCCGCGAGCTTGAGGACGACGCCGGACTCCACCGAGCGCGTCCACACACTGGGGTGGAGGATGCGGGCGAGCACGGGACCCATTTCACGGCAGGGCCACCGTAGCAGCCGGTACCGGTCGGACTGGTGAGGGCCGCCCGGGATCCGCCGGTGCCTGGTGGTACCGTTGCCCAGATGCCAGAGCTGCGCGGCACGGTCGTGCTCGCCACCTACAACAGCGCGGCGTCGGTTGGCCCGGTGCTGGCCGAGATCGAGGAAGCGGCCTCGGTGCTGCGTCGCTCGGGTATCGAGCTCGAAGTCTTGCTGGTCGACGATTCCAGTCCCGACAACACCGCGGCGATTGCTACCGACGAGGCAGCCAGGCTCGGGATCAAGATCGAGATCCTCGCCGGATCGCACCTCGGGCTCGGCCGCTCGCAACTCGCCGGTTTCGAGCATTTGCTGCGCACCGCCGACCGCGACTTCTTCGTGACTCTCGATCCCGATGGCCATCACGACGCACGTCAGATCACCGATGTGGTGCGCACCTTCGTTGCCCGTGGCAGCGGCGTGACCATCGGTTCACGATGGGTCCGCGGTGGTTCGTCGCCCGGCACCTCCGCGCTGCGTTCGCTGGTCAGCCGAACAGCCAACATCCTTGCTCGACGAGTCATCGGGTTGCACGGTGTGCACGACGCGACGACCTCGTTCCGCATCATCCGTCCCGACGTCGCCCAGCTGTGGATCGATCGCCAGATATCTGGCGATGGCTACGGCTACTTCACGACTTCGGTGGCCGTCGCTCAGGCTGCGGGCTTCTCGGTCACCGAGTGCCCCATCACGTTCAGACCGCGCTACGCGGGCGTGCGTTCGTTGTCGTTCTCCGACATCGCCGCGTTCTGGCGCAGCCTGCACACCACGCGGGTGCTGGTCGCCGAGGTGCGCGGTGAGAGCCGGCGTGACCAGGCCACGTGGGCGGCGCGCTCCCCCCGTATGCAGGCCCAGCATGCATCGTCGAACTCGCAATTCGGCGCGGCTGAAGAGCTGGAGAACCTCGCTCAAGCCAACAGGTTCTTCGGCTGGATCGCCGACGAGTTGACGCCGCACCTCGGCTACCGCATCCTCGAAGTCGGCGCAGGAATCGGCACGATCGCGACCAAGTTGGCCGAACGCAAACCTGGCAGTGCGATCACCGCGATCGAGCCCGCGGAAAACCTGTTCGAGGAGCTGCAGTCGTCGGTAAAACGTCTCGGCAACGTGACGGCGTTGCAACTCACGTCGCAGGAACTGGCGACCACTCGGCCGCAGCAGTTCGACTCGATCGTGTACATCAACGTGCTCGAGCACATCCTCGACGATGCCGCCGAGATGCGAACCGCCTTCGACCTCGTTGCCCCCGGCGGATCGCTGGGAGTCTTCGTGCCGGCGATGTCGCGCCTGTACGGCAGTCTCGACTACAAGTCGGGTCATCATCGCCGCTACGACAAGGCCGGACTGCGCACGGTTATCGCCGATGCCGGCTTCGAGATCGTCGAACTCCACTACCTCGAGGTGGCCGGCGTCGTTCCCTACTGGCTGATGTATCGGGTCCTCAACCGCCAATCGCTCAGCCCGATGTCGTCCGGCGTGTTCGACCGCATGGTCGTCCCGGTCAGCAAGGCGGTGCAGCGACTCGTACCCAACCCACCGTTCGGCAAGAACCTGCTGGCAATCGCCCGCCGCCGTTAGTCAGCATCCTTGCGTTTGCCGACCAGCACGTCGTCGGTATCGAACAACACTTCGTAGGGGCCGTCGGGCGCAACGAGGCCGGCAACCAGGGCCTGCTGCCCCTCGCCGATCTGGGTGCGGTCGAGCACGATGTAATCGATGGTCGCGGGATCCGGTAGTCGGAACCCGTCGTCGTTGCCCCAGTAGAACGGCACCCATGGGTTGGGCCAGTCGTAGATCTGCTCGCGATGCGACAGATGCGGCAGCAAGGTGTACGTGGCCGCGACCGAGACATCGTCGGGCACGAGCTTCAACGCCTCGCGCATCGCGGCGTGCCGCGCAGTTGGCTGGGCCCACACGACGTACGAGTCGCCGATCGGCGATGGCGACCAGGCGACGTTGGTCATGTACGCGCAGCCGAGCAGCCAGATCGGCAGCAAGACGTGCATCACCTTGAACCGCCACAACGCTCGTCCACCTTCGATTGCGGCGATCAGCAGCGGCGCGATCATCATCGCCGTGTACTGATAACGAATGCTGCGCGCGTACGGGCTGAGACCGATCACACTGGCCAACATCTGCGGCAACACCATCAACAACGCCAACGGGCCGGCAAGTGGCAGGCCACCGAGTGGCAGCGCCAGATCGCGATAGAACCGCAATCGATCGGGTTGTGTGGCGTCCGAGATCACACGATTGGGATGGCGGATCATCGTCTTGATGATCTCCGGCATGTCGCTGCCGTAGTTGCTGTAGAAGTACTGGATGTAGAACGGTTGCTTGCCCTGGTTGAAGTGCGGGATCACGAATCTGGTGGCGATCACATACCATCCGACGCCGAGGCCGAATGTCGCCAACGCCATCATTCGGTCACGGTGGTCGCCCTTGCCTGGCCGGTACATGACGGCCAGGATGATGCCGAGCATGATGACCACGAGGGCGGCGTCTTCGCGGATCGACAGGGCAATCACCAAGGCGATGAACATGCCTCGCCAACGGCGATGACTGGCGAACCACCAGGCGTACAGCAGGGGTGCAACCACCAGTGACTCTGGATGGAAGTTGGCCCAGCTGATCCATTGGATCGGGGCGTACAACAGGTACACCGTGGCGAACAGCAGGCCCATCCACGGCTTGGCGAACCGGTCACGGGCAATCAGGTAGATGGGGAAAGCCGCCACAGCCAGCCCAACGGCCTGGGCGACGTAGAGGAACGACGGGCCGGCACCAAGCCAGTAGAACGGGGCGAAAGCCACGACGATCAAGTTGAGGTGGTGGCCCCAGAACTCCATGCCGCGAACAGTCATGAAACTCTGCCCGCCGCGCGACACCAACCAGAAGCCCTGGTCGTAGATGCCCATGTCGTACGACCACGTGCCGAAGTTGCGGTGATGTTCGATGCCAAGTTTGCCGAACACCAGGGCGAAGAGCAGAGCGCCTGCACCCGTGAACCACGCCGCCGGATGGACTGTCGAGACTCGCTCGACCCATCGTTCGACGCGGCCGATCGTGATCTCTCCCGTCGGATCGTCGTCGAAGTCCGCAGTTGCGGCGACGTCCTCCTCGGCGATCACGTCACGATGATAGGTGTCGATACCGGTCGGGTGTCAGGCACTCGGCCGCAGCACTGGCACCAACGCCGACAGCACGCCGTTGACAAAGCGACCGGAATCGTCGGTGGAGAATCGTTTCGCCATCTCCACGGCCTCGTTCAGCACTACCGCGACCGGCACGTCGGGGCGCCCGAGCAACTCGAATCCGGCGATTCGAAGCACGGTGCGATCGATCGTCGGCATGCGCGCCAGCGTCCACCCTTTGGAGTGTTCGGTGATCGCTTCGTCGAGCCGCTGCTGGTTGTTCTCGACCCCTTCGACCAGCAATGTCGTCAGTTCGTCGGCCTCGGAGATCTGAGCGGCCAGCACCTCGCCGGCAGAAATGCCCTTCGAATCGGCTTCGTACAGCAGCATCATCGCCCGTTCACGCGAATCGGAGCGCTCGTCGTCGGCGGGGCGAGCCCTGCGTCGTGTCACGCTCAGACTCTGGTGATGTAGTCGCCGCTGCGCGTGTCGACCCTGACCCGGTCGCCAGGATTGATGAACAGCGGCACCTGCAAGACCAGGCCTGTCTCGAGCGTGGCCGGCTTTCGAGCGCCTGACACCCTGTCGCCCTGCATACCTGGTTCGGTGTCGGTGATGGCCAGCTCGACAGACGCCGGGATCTCGACTGACACGATCTCGCCTTGATAGAAGGCGATGATCGCCACAGCCTGTTCGACCATGTAGTGGACAGCATCGCCGAGGGCCACCGGGGCGACCTGAATCTGGTCGTAGTTGGCGGTGTCCATGAAGACGTACTCGTCACCATCGCGGTACAGGAACTGCATGTCCTTCTTCTCGAGCAGGGCCTGCTCGACGCGTACTCCGGCATTGAAGGTGCGATCGAAAACGTTG
The DNA here is from genome assembly GCA_031408175.1 of Ilumatobacteraceae bacterium. Lineage (GTDB taxonomy): Bacteria > Actinomycetota > Acidimicrobiia > Acidimicrobiales > Ilumatobacteraceae > JAENVT01. Next base: position 4,363 of record JANOJI010000314.1, on the reverse strand, counting down.
CCGTTCTTGACGTTGCGAAGTTTGGTGCGTACGAACGCTCCACCCTTGCCTGGCTTGACGTGTTGGAACTCGACCACCTGGAACAGCCCGTTGTCGAGCTCGAGGGTGATTCCGTTCTTCAGGTCATTGGTGGTGATGGCGGGCACGGTGAATCCTTCGGCGATGCAGTGAGTACTTGGCACCCGTTGTCGGTCACGACCACGAGGTCTTCGACACGGATGCCTCCGAATCCTTCACGATAGACCCCCGGCTCCACGGTCACTACGTCCCCGACCTGCAATTTCAAGTCGCCGGTGCGATTGACGAACGGATCCTCGTGGATCAACAGGCCGACTCCGTGCCCGGTCCCATGACTGAACCATTCGCCGTAACCGGCCTCGGTGATTGCATCGCGACACACCGCATCGAGCTCGGCGGTGCTGATCCCGGAAGCGACCGCGTCGACGCCGGCGCGTTGGGCGGCGAGCACCACCTCGTACAGCTCGAGTTGCTGCTGCGTCGGCTCACCGACGAAGAACGTGCGCGTCATGTCGCTGTGGTAGCCGTCGTACAGCGCGCCCACGTCGATGATCACCGTATGCCCTGGCTCGATTCGCGTGTCGGTGGGCCGGTGGTGCGGCCGCGCCGCGTTGACCGGTCCGGTTGCCACGATCGTCTCGTAGCTGGGTCCACTCGCTCCCAACTCCCGCATGCGGATCTCCAACTGATTGCGGACCTCGGCCTCGGTACGCCCTTCGAGGTCGTTGGCAACCTCCGACAAGGCGACATCGGCAATCCTGCATGCCTCGGCCATGCGGGCGATTTCACCGGCGTCCTTGCGCCGGCGATCGGCCTCGACCACCCCGCCGACGGGCACCAGCGTCGTCGTGAACAAGCCTTCGAATCGCTGGAACTGCTCGTAGGACACATGCGCGGCCTCGAACCCGACCGAACCGAAACGGGCAACCTCGGTCGCCAGCGCGTCGAGCATCGCTGCACTCGACAGGCCAACGATCACCCGTCCATCGACGCCGGCCTGCGCCATCTGCGCGGTTGCCTGGTCGCCGTATCGGCCGTCGGTGATCAGCACCACCTCACTCGGAGCCAGCAGTGCCCAACCGTTGGAACCCGTGAAACCGGTCAACCAACGGATGTTGGTGAGATCGGTGACCAGCAGCACCTCGGCCTGGTCGAAACGCGCCAGCACGCGGCCGACTCGCCCGGCGATCTCCAGCGGCGGCATCACGACGCGCTCAGCTTGGCCGCTACCGCCTCGACCGCCAGCCGGTAACCCTGCATCCCGAAACCCATGATCGACCCGGTCGAGACCGGCGCGATGACGCTGGTGTGCCGCCACGGTTCGCGTGCGTTCGGGTTGGAGATGTGCACCTCGACGATCGGCCCGCTGAACGCAGCGAGAGCGTCGTGGATGCTCCAGGCGTAATGAGTGAAAGCACCAGGGTTGATGATGATCGCTGCTGATGTGCCCCGCGCGGCATGAATGGCATCGACCAGCTGACCCTCGTGGTTCGTCTGAAACGCCGAAACCTCATGGCCATGTTCGTGTGCTGCGGCCGTCGTGAATGCGACGTAGTCATCGAGGGTCGCCGTGCCGTAGATGTTCGGCTCGCGCTGCCCGAGCAGATTGAGGTTGGGTCCATGTAGGAGAGTGATCAGCGCCACGGCTCTATCGTGCCACGTGCTCGTCGAGTTGCCGACGATTGATTCGGTACAGGACGTGGCGACGTTCCACCCAGTCGGGCAGCAGCGGGTGGTCGAAGTCTCCGTCGGGGTCGCGGATCATTCCAATCTTCTGCATCACCTTCTGCGACTTGAGGTTTCCCTGCGTCGCGAAGCTGACGAACTGTTCGCCGGGTGGCTCGATGTTGTCGAATCCCCACTGCGATGCAGCGCGGGCGGCCTCCGGCGCGAACCCGTTGCCCCAATGCTTCTTGTCCAGACGCCATCCGACCTCGACGCACGGCGTGAACGTTGCCTGCCACGACGGTGCGGCGAGTCCAACGAAGCCGATGAACTCCGCAGTGTCAGTCCTCTCGACAGCCCACAATCCGAAGCCGTTGTCGCTCCATGAGGCGATCATGCGATCGACCATCTCGTCACTCTGCTGCGACGTGAGCGTCGCCGGAAAGTGCCGCATCACATCGGGATCGGCGTTCAAGGTCGCATACGGCTTACGATCGCTGTCGAGCCACTCCCGCATCAACAATCGCTCGGTGATCAGGCGTGGTGTTGCCATTGCGGGTGTCACGTCACCGGCTCGTCATGTCGCCGAACACCTCGTTGGCGGTATCGACCGGTACGTCCGCGACCAGTTCGACTCCGAAGGGCCCATCGAGCACGAACGTCAGGCCCGCGCCCATCGCCTTCTTGTCGCGGCCCATGAGTTGGATCAGCCGCTCTGGATCGACACCATCGGGAAGTGCGGTGTTCAGCTCGTAGCTTCCACCGAGGACCGCATAGTGCTGCTCGACGCGATCGCCGTCGATGCGCCCCAATCGGTGGGCGAGGTGGGCGGCATACACCAGTCCGATGGCCACCGCTTCGCCGTGGGCGAGCGCATAGTCGGTCTCGATCTCCAGCGCGTGGGCCAAGGTGTGGCCGTAGTTCAGCAATGCGCGCCGGCCGCCTTCGCGCTCGTCGCTCGACACGATCTCAGCCTTGATCTCGACACACCGAGCGATGCGCTCGGCCTCGCCCATCGCCAACAGGTCGTCTCCCGTGAGGAAGTGGTACTTGGCCATCTCGCCACGCCCGCAGCGGACCTCGCGCGGTGGCAGGGTGGCCAGCGAGTCGAGATCGCACACGACGCCCGAAGGCTGCCAGAACGCGCCGATCAGGTTCTTTCCACCGATGCCGGCAACTGGGGCGATGTTGACGCCCGTCTTGCCGCCGATCGCAGCATCGACCATTCCCACCAATGTGGTCGAGACGTGCACGACCGAAACACCGCGGTGCCACGACGCCGCTGCAAACCCGGCGACGTCGGTGACCATCCCCCCGCCGACTCCGATCACGACGTCGTTGCGGGTCAGACCGAACCGGGCGAAGTCGCGGCACAAGTCCTCGATGGTGGCCAACGACTTGTGAGCCTCGCCGTGGCCGATCGTGAACACCTCGGTCGGCACTCCCGGATCGAGGTCGAGCGGGATGCCGTGCTGGGTGACGATCGCAGCGCGCTTGGCCGTCGACGGAACCAGGCCTCCCAGTTCGCGCCGTGCCCCGTGGCCGACGAGCACGTCGTAGCTCCGATCGCCGAGCGGCATCCGAACAGTGATCATCGCAGCACCGCTTCCACGACCTCGTTCGGGCTGCGATGGTCGACCAGCACGATGACATCGGCCACCTCTCTGTAAAGCGACTGACGCGTGTCGTACATGCGCTGCAACGTACCGGCTGGATCGTCGTCGAGCAGCGGGCGGTGGCCCCCTGACATCACCCTGTCGACAAGGGCGGCCGGCGAAGCACACAGCCACACGACCCTCGCGTTGGCCTGCTTCAGCGCCTCGCGATTCTCCTCACGCAGCACAACGCCACCCGCTGCGGCAATCACAGCAGGCTCCGGAGTTGCGAGGGCATCGAGCAACGCAGCCGTCTCGAACGAACGAAAGGCGTCTTCACCATCTGCTGCAAAGATCTCACGAACCGTTCGCCCGGTCGCCTTCTCGATCACTGCGTCACTGTCGATCACTCGGCGACCGAGTCGATCGGCGGCTATCCGCGCGACAGTTGTCTTACCGGACCCCATCAACCCGACGAGGACAAGGTGCTGATCAGCTGCGAGCCCCACGGGCGCTAACCGAGCGAACTGCGGAACGCGTCGGCGTTGCGCACGAACTCGGCCAGCGAATCACCACCGAACTTTCGCTGTGCCTCGGCGGCAACGACCAACGCGACCATGGTTTCGGCAACCACGCCCATCGCCGGCACAGCGGTCACGTCGGTGCGCTCCTTGAAGCTGACCGTGGCCTCCTTGGTGATGACATCCACCGTCTTGAGCGACGGCTGGTTCAACGTTGCCAGCGGTTTCATCGCCGCCCGCACCACCAGCAGTTCCCCCGTGGTCATGCCGCCCTCGGTGCCGCCCGCCAACGCCGTCTCTCGCCGATACTCACTGGTCGCCTCGTCCCAGACGATGGCGTCGTGTGCGGCGCTGCCACGCCGGCCGGCGCCCTCGAAACCGTCACCGATCTCAACGCCTTTCACGGCCTGGATGCTCATCACTGCCTGTGCGAGAGCGGCGTCGATCTTTCGATCCCAGTGCACATGGCTGCCGAGACCGATCGGCAAGCCGTAGCCGAGCACCTCCACAACTCCCCCGAGGGAATCGCCATCCTTGGCCGCCGCCTTGACCTCGTCGATCATC
>JANOJI010000292.1:0-2373 GCA_031408175.1 Ilumatobacteraceae bacterium | reverse complement strand
GGGAGGTCGAATGGTCGTGTGCGGCAGCACGTCGGGCCCGAAGGTCGAACTGACCCTGCCACGGTTGTTCTTCAAGCAATTCGAGATCATCGGCTCGACGATGGGCAGCTACCAGGAGTTCGACGCGGTGTTGGAGCTGGTCGATCACGGACTGCCGATCACCATCGATCAGTCGTTTCCGTTGGAGGGCTACCAGGATGCGCTGGCCCGCCTCGAGCACGGCGAGCAGCTCGGTAAGATCGTGCTGACCCACGAAGGGGGCTGACGTGGATGTCGAAGCACTGAAGTCGAGGGTATGTGCCGAGGTCGATCGCCTCGCCGATCAGTTGTTGCATGCCAGTCACGAAATTCACGCCCATCCCGAACTGAACTTCGAGGAACATTTCGCCCACGATCTCCTCGTCGACCAGTTGCGGTCGGCGGGACTTGAACCCACTGCCCACGCATATGGCGTCGACACAGCATTCGAGGCATCGGTCGGCGACAACGGCTTCAACGTCGCCGTGCTCTGTGAGTACGACGCCCTGCCAGCGATCGGTCACGCGTGCGGCCACAACGTGATCGCAACCGCTGGCCTCGGCGCCGGTCTGGCAGCAGCGACAGTCGCTGCGGAAGCCGGTGGCATGCTGCGAATCATGGGCACTCCGGCCGAGGAGGGTGGCGGCGGCAAGATCGAAATGGCACGGCGAGGTGCGTTCGAAAGCATCGACGCAGCGATGATGGTGCACCCGGCCGATGCCGACCTGATCGCGATGGACTGCATCGCCCTCCAAGAACTGCACGTTCAGTATCACGGCAAGGCCGCGCATGCAGCTGCGGCGCCGTGGGATGGACGCAACGCTCTCGACGCAGCCGTACTCGGCTACGTGAACATCGCCGCGATGCGCCAGCACATTCGCCCGACGGAGCGCATCCACGGCGTGTTCACCAAGGGCGGGGACAAGGCCAACATCGTGCCGGCCGAAACCGCAATGGAGTGGATCGTGCGATCGGCCACCATCGAGTCGCTGCAACCGTTGAAACAGCGCGTGCTGACCTCGTTGGAGAGTGCCGCGACGGCGTGTGCTTGCACCATCGACCACGAATGGCACGGTCACACGTACGCCAACATGATCGACAACGGTCCGATGGTCGCCGCCTATGTCAGCAACGCAGCTCGTGTCGGGCGCACCGTTGTCGATCCTGCGGCTGTTGGCCGGAGGGTCGTCGGGAGTACCGATATGGGCAACATCAGCTATCTCGTGCCCTCGATTCATCCGATGATCAAAGTTGCCGGCGACGGGGTGGCAATCCACACGGTGGAGTTCGCCGAGTGGGCGCGATCGGCCGACGGCGACAGCGCGGTGCTCGACGGCGCCAAGGCGATGGCGATGACAATCGTCGATCTGTGGACATCCGCCGACCTCCGTGCAGCGACCGCGACGGCGTTCGCGGGGCGGCCATCGTCGGTCGAGGTCCTCTAGCCGCTGGTCAGGCCGTCGCGCAATGCGACTGCCAACGAGACCCAGCCCGTAGGATTTGCATCTGTGACGGTCTACGTCCCCGAGGATTACACGCCCGCCGAGGCCGACACCCTCCGTCGATATTTCACCAATCTCGACGGCCCTGTCTTCGCCCTGGTCAACCTGCCTGAAGTGGTGAAAGGTGCACTCTTCGCGCGCTACAGCCGAAGTTCCAAGAGCCTACGGCGGCTGTTTCTCGACGAGTTCGTCGGCGATCTCGACATCAGCGGCGATCACTCCGTCGATGCGACGATCGGCCTGGAGCGGGCGGAGGAACTGTACGAGAAGGTGTTCTTCGAGTATGGCGATGACTCGGTCGCCCAACTCGGCGGCGTTCATCTGGCCTGCGAGCAGGCCTCGAACGTGCTCACCAAGGTGCTCGAGTGGGGCCGCCTGATGAGCTACCTCGAGCAGAGCACTCGGTATATCGCCTACGACTCGCGCATCGGTGGCCGCTACCGCTTCTACCGCGATCCCGCTGTGCTCTCGAGCCGCTTCGGCACCCGATACGTCGGTGACATGGATCGTCTGTTCGACACATACTCGCTGCTGCTCAGCAAGGTCACCGATCATGTGCGCGCAACCGTCGACCGCGATCCCGCCGACAGCGATTTCGTGTTCCGGCAGGCGACCCGCGCCAAGGCGCTCGACGCGGTGCGCGGCGTGCTCCCTGCGGCGTCACTGTCCAACGTCGGGATCTACGGCAGCGGTCAGGCCTTCGAGGGTCTGCTGCTGCGTATGCGTGCCCATCCGCTACCAGAGGCCCGGCAGTACGCAGATCTCATGCTCCACGAGTTGCGCAAGGTCATCCCAAGCTTTCTTCGTCGAGTCGACATCGCCGATCGGGGCGGTCGCTGGACGAACTATCTCT
>JANOJI010000262.1:0-11605 GCA_031408175.1 Ilumatobacteraceae bacterium | reverse complement strand
GGATCGCCCGGTCCGTTGGCCGGCACATAGGTCTCGGGCACACCGTCGAACTGGCCGTTGGTCGAACCGTTGTCGTTGAAGACCTGGACGCGCACGGTCACCGAGGGCAACGGCAGCGGGTTCATCTTCACGGTGACGGTTTGGTCGACCCCTTCAACGATGAAGTGGGCGCCGTCGATCTTGTAGCCGTCGGCCATGACCGACACGAGGTACTTGCCATTCGACAGCGTCAGGCCACCAGTTGGGATGTCGTCCTGGTCGCCGCTGGCAACGATCTTGCTGTGGCCGTCGATGGCGCGCAAGGATGGCCATTCGCACAGATCCGGATACACCTCACCAAGCGGGCCCGGGTAGGCCGTTCCTGCCGAGGGAGTGTTGGCATCTTGCGCGCTCGTGGGCAGACACTTCGACGGATCGAAGGAGGGGTCGCCGGTGTTGTCCTCGTTGATCAGCCACTTGAAGTCGCCGACCGGGGCGCCCTCGGTGACGGCAAAATCACGGAACGGCTCCTGGGGCGGGCTGGAGAACGCCGCCTCCACGTCGAACAAAACGGTGCCGCCGTGATTCGTCGCCGACACCGGCGATGCTCCAACCGACCAATCCAAAACAGTGACTGCGCACAGGCAAGTAATCGCCAATACGCGTGAAAGCAGCTTGGTGCTCACGCCCGTCCCTTCCGTCCTCTTTTCTCTGGAGCCGTCCGCTACCGAGAGTGCCGGGACTATAACCATAGGCTTAGGTCCTTGGCAATGGGCAAATTGGTCTACTGGTCACTCCAACGCTGACATCATCGGGTGAAACCAGCACGAGCAATGCATATAACTGCCAGCTCAGAGTATCTTTAGGCCACTGCTCACGACACCAGTATCAGGGCTTCAAGAAACCCTCCAAAAGAAGTCTGCAGGTCGAACGACCCACTTCCTCTCGTGGTCGGAAACCCACTATCCGTACACTTCGTCAAGACTGGCCGGACAAAGTGCTCGATGGTATGCAGACCATAGAGCCGCCCAGACGTTCGGCGCTCGTCGCCCCAATTCGCCATGGCTGACCTACCGTTGGTTCATGGTCGCTTTCGGAATCAAGACGCCGCCGCAACACGGGCCGTGGGCCGACTTCCTCGATGTCTGGCGGGCTGCCGACGACATGGAGATCTTCGAGTCGGCCTGGACCATGGACCACTTCTACCCCCTCACTCCCCCGCTCGACGGCACCCACCTGGAGAGCTGGACAGTGCTGGCGGCCCTCGCCCAGGCGACCAAGCGCCTGCGGATGGGATGCATGGTCAACGGCATGCACTACCGCCACCCGGCCGTCACCGCCAATGCTGCGGTCACCCTCGATCACATCTCCGGCGGCCGGTTCAATCTCGGCCTGGGCGCCGGCTGGTTCGAGCCTGAGTCCAATGCCTACGGCATTCCGCTCGGCTCGCTGAAGGAGCGCTTCGATCGCTTCGACGAAGGGCTGGAGGTGATCGTGTCACTCCTCACCAGCGAATACACCGACTTCGACGGCCGCTACTACCAACTCGCCAACGCTCGCTGCGAACCGAAGCCGGTGCAATCGCGGATTCCGATCGTGATCGGTGGGCGAGGCCCGACGCGTACGCTGCCGGCGGCCGCACGCTGGGCCGACATGTGGGACCTTGCCGGGCCCGACAGCCCTGCGATGTGGAAGGCCACGAGTGACATCCTCGACGAACGGTGCGCCGCAATTGGTCGAGACCCGGCGCAGATTCGTCGCTCGGTGCATCTGATGTGGGCCGACGACGCCGAGCCCTCGGCGATGGCGGCGGCTGCCGCCGACTATGCCGAGGCCGGCGTCGATCTCGTGATCTTTTCGATGCGAGCCCCGTATGCCGTGAGCCGGCTCGAGCCGCTGGCCGCGGCGCTAGCAGCAACGTGACGGGGTCGACGACGCCGACATCTCCTCGGTGTTTGCGCAACAGCCTCCGTCGGACTCGATGACCGGGGCATCGGCGAGCACGGTGTAGAACTCCCAGTCGTTCTCGGGCCCCTGAATCCACACCTTGTCCTGCACGGCGAAGCAACATGTGGTGTTCTCCTCCACGACATTCGGCAACTGTTGATCGGCGGCGCGAGCGACCGCAGCGGCGACCTGCTCGGTGGTCTCGACCTCGACACCGATGTGGTTGAGTGTTCCGGGTTCACCTGCGCCGGCGAACAGTACGAGCTTCAACGGCGGGTCGGCGACTGCGAAGTTGGCATAGCCGGGGCGAACCTTGGCCGGTGGGGTCTGGAAGAGCTTGGTGTAGAACTCGATCGAAGCGTCGAGGTCGGCAACATTGAGTGCGAGCTGCACACGTGACATGGGATTCTCCTGTTCGTCGGTGAGCGATCACTAGATCGACACTTATCAATACATGGCATTCAATCAACTACATTGACAATTGTCAATCTATTGGGCGAAATTCGCTACAGTGTCCGCATGGCTGCGAAAGCACGTGCACATCCACTGGACCCTGTTGCCTGCTGTTCGCCGGTGAGCAGCGAGATACTGGAGGCTGGCGACGCCGAGCAACTCGCCACTGCATTCGCAGCGCTCGCTGACCCGATCCGGCTACGACTGTTGTCATGCATCGCTTCCGCACAGGGCGATGAAGTGTGCGCATGCGACCTGGTCGAGCCCTCAGGGCGATCGCAACCGACCGTCAGCCATCACATGAAGATCCTCGTCGACGCCGGTCTCGTCGATCGCGAGAAGCGTGGCCTGTGGGTGTGGTACCGCGTCGTGCCAAGCCGGCTCGATGCACTCCGTGCGGTGCTCGGCTGAGCGCCCAGCCCATCTCAACGCGTCAGCCGATATCGATGCTGACGGTGCTGTCGTCGACCCGAGTGGGGTACGTCTTCAGGTTGACGCGAATCGGTGCGCCCTTGCCTTCTCCGGTGCGGTAGTCGAACCGTCCGTTGTGCTTGGGACATTCGATGATGTGATCCATCACCAACCCGTCGGACAGCAAGGTGCGCTCGTGCGTACACATCCCGTCGGTTGCGTAGAACATGTCGTCGGGTGAGCGGTACACCGCGTACTCGCACCCGTTGTGTTCGAAGGGAACCACGTCCTCGCGGTCGATGTCGTCGATTCCGCATGCGACGATCCAGTTCGGCATGGAGTGTCTAACTCGAGCTGCCAACCGCATTCGCGCGGTCGGGTAGTTGGCGGTGGATGCAGTATTCGGGATGCTTGCGTTGGCGCAACAACACGGGCATGAACTCGCCGAATGCAGCGGCAATGCTGGCCGCTGGCGCGGGAAGGTCGTGTTTGATCTCGGCATGCAAGGCCGGCAACGCGTGAAACGGAACCATCGGGAACATGTGGTGCTCGACGTGGTAGTTCATGTTCCAGTACACGAATCGGCTGATGGGATTCATGTACACCGTGCGGCTGTTGAGCCGGTGGTCGGTGACGTCATCGGCCAGGCCGCTGTGTTGCGTGAGGCCGGTCATCAAGTGGTGCCACGCGCCATACAGACGCGGGAGCCCGATCACCATTGCCGGCAGGATGCTGCGCGACGACACGCACATCACGACAACGGCTGCATAGATCAGCAGCCAGACGCGGGCAGTCCAGTAGGTCTTGGAGCGCTCTGTGCCAGGCACGAAGGTTGCTTCCTGCGGAGTCAGGCGACCCGAGGCATGGATCGCCATGTGCTTGAAGGCCAGCGGAACGTCGAAGATGCCGAAGAAGTTGGCGGCAATGTGCCCGAGCGCCGGCGGGCGCATGGCGACAATCTCCGGGTCACGACCGACGATGATCGTATCGGTGTGGTGTCGAGCGTGGCTCCAGCGCCACACCGTCGGGTCACGCATGATCATGAAGCAGGCGACGTAGTAGATGACGATGTTCATCCATCGGGACCTGAACGCCGTGCCGTGTCCACACTCGTGCCAGCGTGCATCGGAGGCCGAGCCGTACAGCACGCCGTACGCAGCGAAAGACAACAACGACCAGACCGAGAACCAGAGGTACACGCCCAACCCGCCGAACAGCACCAGCAGACCGAGCCACAGCAGGGTGTCGCGGATGGCCGGGCCGTTGCGACGATGCATCAGCTCTTTCATCCGCTTGCGAGGAACCTCGGTGCGATACCACTGCGCCTGCGACAAGCCGAGTTCGACGGCGCGACGCGAATCCTGGCCGAGCAATGAATAGTCGCGGTTCAGAGTCATCTCACCCCGTACGGGATAGTAGTTGGCAGGGCTCGTACGACAAGATTGTCGGACTCACCATGAACCTCCATTCACGAGTTCTGTCCATTGTCGTCGGATGTCTGATTGCTGCCTCCTGTGGAGGAGCGTCGTCATCATCCGACCCGTCGTTGACGTCTGTGGAGCCGGTGAGCATTGTCGATGCTGCCGTCCAGATCGTCGCCGACGGCTGCAGGTCGGCCGATGTGCACGGCGCCGGGATGATGATCGCGGAGGGCCGTGTCGCAACTGTCGCCCATGTGGTGGCGGGTGCGACGCAGATCGAGGTCCGCAGCGCCAGCGGTGCCGCGGAGGCGACCGTCGTCTACTTCGACCCCATTCTCGATGTCGCCATCTTGAAGGTCGATGCCGGTCTGGCGGCGCCGATCGACATCGGCACGGCGTCGGCCGGCGATCACGGACGCGTCATCGTCTATCGCGACGACGCGCCGGTCGAACTGTCTGCCGACATCCAGCGATTGGTCGACATTCGTACTGCCGACATCTACGGCGAAGGCAAACACATCAGGCCGGGGTACGAGTTGGCGATGAACCCAGAAGTGGGCGACATCCAAGCCGGCGACTCGGGTGCCGTGGTCGTGGTCGGCGACGAGGCGGTGGCGTTGGTGTGGGCGACAAGTCGTCAGGCTGAAGGCCGTGCATGGGCGATGCGTACCTCGCTGCTGGCCGATCATCTTGCGCTCGGCACTCCTGTCGACAATGGCGACTGCGCCTGACTCCGTCGTTGCGTGAAACCCGGCGACCGCTGACGTGGCATATTGGCGACCATGACGGCAGCCACAAAGCCACGCTTCATCCGCGCCGACGGCCCAGACAAGGTGACCGGAAGCGGTCGCTACACCGCTGATCTCACCCTCACCGGAATGCTCGCCGCCAAGTTCCGCTACGCCGACATTGCCCACGCGCGCATCACCAAGCTCGATGTGTCGGCTGCTCGGGCGATCCCTGGTGTGATGGCGGTGCTGACCGCCGACGATGTGCCAGATGTGCGTTTCGGGCCGTTCGTGCAGGATCGAACGTTGTTCGCCCGCGACGTCGTGCGCTTCGAGGGCGAGGTCATTGCTGCGGTCGCGGCCACCACGGCGGCGATCGCCCAGAAGGCAGTCGATGCGATCATCGTCGAGTTCGACCCTCTGCCAGTCGTCACGGATCTCGAAGCGGCACTCGCCACCGGATCGCCGTTGGTGCACACCGGGTGGGCTGACTATGGCGCCGCCGACGTGCTGGTGCGCGACGGCAACGACGCGTCCTTCTCGTCGATCAGCAAGGGCGATGTCGACGCCGGTTTGGCCGAGGCCGACCACGTGATCACCAGTCGGTACATCGCCGATGGCAGCCACGCGGCCCCGATCGAGCCGCGTGCGGTCGTCGCCCAATGGGAGGGCGACAAGGTCACGATCTGGACGTCCACCCAGGTGCCGTTCGATGCGCGTGCCGGCGTGTGCGAGACACTCGGCTTGCCGGCCAACCGCGTGCGGATCATCGTTCCCCATCTCGGCGGCGGCTTCGGCGGCAAGTGCGGGTTCCACTACGAAGCCCACATTGCCGCGCTGGCGAAAGCGGCGAAGCGACCCGTGCGATTGGTGTTCTCGCGACGAGAAGAGTTCGTCGCTCCCGATCGGCGACGAGAAGGCATGGTGATCGACATCACCACCGGGGTTCGCAACGATGGCACCATCACGGCCCGCAAGGCGTGGATCGCCATCGACAATGGTGCGTACACGGCCGACAGCGGGTTCTTCTCACAGCTGTCCGCTATGCATGTGTCGGGGCCATATCGCATCCCCAACCTGCACGTCGCCGCCCACCTCGTGTACACCAACCATCAACCGTCGGGATCGGTACGCGCACCAACAGCGCCGCAGTCATGCTGGGCCGTCGAGTCGCACACCGACGAGGTCGCCGCTGCGCTGGGGATGGACCCGGTCGACTTTCGTCGTCGCAACGCCGTCGACACCGGCGTCGAGGGTCCCAGTGGCCAGACCTACGGCGAGATCGGTGTGCAGCAATGCATCGACGAGGCCACCAAGCTCGTCGGCTACGGACGCGCCCTGCCCGACGACGAGGCCATTGGTGTGGCCATTGGTTGGTGGCCGAGTTTCTCGGTGCCATCCGGCGCCTACATCAAGATCGATAGCGACGGGTCCGGCCAGATCATCACCGGCGCCCAGGAATGTGGCACCGGTTCAGTGATGACGCTTCGTCAGCTCGCTGCCGAAGAACTGGGCATGGAGCCTGAAGACTTCCAGCTGATCTATCAAGACACATCCGTCGCGCCGTACGACATGGGCGCAACCGGCTCGCAGACCATCTTCAACAACGGCCGCGCCGTCGTCGCCGCGGCTGGCCAGATCGCCGACCAGCTGAAGGCCTTGGCGGCCGAACACCTCGAGGCATCCCCCGCCGACATCGTGCTGGCCGACGGCCACGCGCACGTCGCCGGCACACCCAGCTCGACCGTGTCGATCACGGAGTTGGCGGGGATCGCCGCCGGCGGCGAGCTCCTGATCGCTCACGGGTCGGGCACTCCCCCGTCAGCACCTCCACTGGCCGGCTCCAGTTGCGTCGGCGATGTCGGCATGGCTTCATTCGTCGCCCCGCAGTTCTCCTGCCACGCAGTGCGGATCCGGCTCGACCGCGACACCGGCGTCGTACGAGTCCTCGAGGTCGGGGCTGCACACGACTCCGGCACGATCATCAACGAGACGGGAGCCCTCGGGCAGATTCAGGGTGGCGTGATGATGGGCATTGGTCAGGCACTCACCGAGGGCACCGTGTACGACGACCAATCCCGTCAACGCAACGCCGCGCTACTGGAGTACAAACTGCAGACATGCGCCGATGCGCCGACCATCCATACCCACTTCGTGCAGATCGCCACACCCGACGCCGGACCACGAGGAGCGAAAGGTCTGGCGGAGGCACCCAACGTTGCCACCGCAGCAGCCATCTCCAACGCGCTCGCCAAGCTGCTCGGCGGGCCAGTTCGCCATCTGCCGATGACGGCTGAGCGAGTGTGGGAGACCATGTCAGGAGCTGAGCACTCATGAACTTCACGATTGCCACATCTCTCGACGAGGCGCTCGCCGCCATAGCTGCCGGCGCTCGGCCGGTCGCCGGTGGTAGCGATCTGGTCGTCGGCGCTCGACAGGGCAAGGCGTCGCTGCCGGAATCCGTCGTCGCCATCGATCGCATCGACTCGCTCGGCAACATCGAGGTGACCAGCGACGGCCTACGCATCGGCGCGCTGGTGACGCACGCCCGGCTCGAAGTCGACTCCGCAATCGTTGGCGGATACACAGCGCTCGCCGACGCCAGCGCGCTCGTCGGCTCACCGTCGACTCGCAATGTCGGAACGATCGGCGGCAACGTCATGAACGCCTCTCCCGCGATGGATACCGGCGCACCCTTGCTGGTGCTCGGAGCCGAGGTCGAACTGCAGTCCACGACAGGGTCGAGGCGCGTTGCGATCGGCGACCTCTGGACGGCGCCCGGGCACACCTCGGCGCAGTCGAGCGAACTGTGTGTCGCCATTCGACTTCCGTCTCGGCCGGCGATGTCGGGCAGCGCATATGTTCGCCTCGAATACCGTCGAGCGATGGAGATCGCTGTCGTCGGCGCCGCTGCCGCAGTCACACTCGACTCCGACGGGAACGTGGTTTCGTTGTCGGTCGCTCTCACCGCAGTCGCGCCGACGATCGTCGTGGTCGCCGACACCGGCGTATTCGTCGGCCGTCAGGTTGACGAGGCGTTGCTCGCCGACATTGCCGTATTGGCCAGCCATCAAGCCACGCCAATCAGCGATCTCCGGGCCAGCGACACCTATCGACGCCATTGCATCGGCGTGATGGCCCGTCGTGCGGTTGACGCCGCAACGCGACGGGCGCGCGGCGAGTCGATCGCCGTCCCCGTCAACCGCAGTCTCGGCATCGGAGCAGCATCGTGAACGTCTCGATCAATCTCAACGTCAACGGCATCGACTATCCGGTCGACGTGCATCCGGGCCGCAACCTGGTCAGTGTGTTGCGCACCGAGATCGGCCTCACCGGCACGAAGGAGGGGTGCGACGACTGCGAGTGCGGAGCGTGCATGGTGCTGATCGATGGCCGACCCGTCAACTCGTGCTCGTACCTTGCTGCTCAGGCGGCCGATCGCCCGATCACGACCGTCGAGGGCGTGATGGTCGGCGAGCAGTTGCATCCATTGCAACAAGCCTTGCTCGACGAGGGCGGCGTGCAGTGTGGTTTCTGCACACCGGGAATGATCATGTCGGCAACGGCGTTGCTGAGCCGCAATGCGTCACCGACCGAGGAGGAGGTCCGCATCGGGCTCTCGGGCAACCTGTGCCGATGCACCGGCTACGTCAAGATCCTCGCCGCCGTGCAACAGGCCGCCGAGCAGGCTCGACTATGAACCTGCGGTGATATGGACGAGCATCGACGTTTCCGGAAACAGCACCGGAGCGTTGAAGCCGACCGACGACAGTTGAGCGCCGGTCATGTGCAGGCCGTCAGCCAGCCAAGAAGGCTGGCGGCGAGCGGGGCCCCAAGGGCCTGCGCCGATGTCGAGACTGACGATGTCGTACATGCGCGCCGGATCGAGACCGACAGGGCAGATCGGTGCCGTGTGCAACGACGGACCGGAGTGCAACCGGGTGCAGGCGAACACGGCTTCTGATCGATCCTGAGCGACGACGCCATGCACCAACACGTGCGGATCGGGATGGTCGAGGCGCACCACGGTTCCGTGGTGCAGCAACGTCCGCAGCCGCTTGTGGATGGCGATGATGTCGGCAAGATCGGCGCGATCTTGATCGGACGCGGTGAGAAGGTTCCATTCGATCCCGAGCGAGCCGAAGATCGCGGCAATGGCTCGGAACGAGAGGGTGTGCGACCGCCTCGTGGTGTGAGTCACCGGTGAGCCGATGTGACTGCCCATCAATTCGGGCGGAAACAGCAACGAGAACCCGCGCTGTATCTGTTGACGATCGAGGGCGTCGATCGAGTCGCTGGTCCACGCTCGATCGGTGCGTTCGAAGATCCCGAAGTCGACGCGACCACCGCCCGATGCGCACGTCTCGAACTCGACCCCGGGGTGTGATTCCCGCAGCCGATCGAACAAGCGATAGACGCCGAGTGTCTGTCGGTGCAAACCGGCTCGACCTGCTGAGGTCGCGGCGACCAGATCGCGGTTCATGTCCCACTTGACGTAGGCGATGTCGTGATCTCGCAGCAGCGAGTCGAGTTGCCCGAACAGGTACTCGGCCACCTCGTCGCGGCCGACGTCGAGCACGAGTTGATTGCGACCGAGTACGGCCGGATAGCGCTGATCGACCAACGTCCAATCGGGGTGAGCCCGGAACAAGTCGGAGTCGGGGTTGACCATCTCCGGTTCGACCCATATTCCGAACTGCATGCCCAGACCGCGCACGTGGTCGATCAGGGGTGTCAACCCATTCGTCCACACGTCGGTGTCGACCCACCAATCACCGAGACCCGCCCGGTCGCTGCGGCGGCCATGGAACCAACCATCGTCGACGACGAACAGTTCGACGCCACACGAGGCAGCAGCATCGGTGAGTCGGCAGAGCGTGTCGAAATCGTGGTTGAAGTAGACCGCTTCCCAAATGTTGAGCAGCACCGGGCGCGGCGTCGACGGATGCTGTGGTCGACTTCTCATGAAGGCGTGAAACGCGTTCGACACCCCGTTCAGCCCGCTGGCCGAGTAGGCGGCGTACACCATCGGCATGTCGTAGCGCTCGCCCGGCGAGAGCGTGATCTCGCCCGATGCCAGCAGTTCGCCGATCTGCAGTGACCGTCGGGCGTCAGTGACCGAATCGCAGACGATCTCGTAGTTGCCGCTCCAGCCGATGTGGCAGCCCCAGACCTCACCCCTGTGTTCGGCAAATGCCGTCGTTCCGGCGAAGACGACGCCGAGCCGCTCATGCGATGTCTTGCCATGTCGGTTCTCGACGGTCAGGCAATTGCCGATCCATGGCGTGCGGGTCTGGCCGAACTCGTTCGCCCACCGCCCGCCGACTGTGAGCAGTTCCTGTGCCTGGGCCGGCACGGAAAGGGTGAGCCGGCATGCCTCGAGCGAGTAGTCGGATTCACCGTCGTTCGTGATCGCGGCAGAGAAGGTTGCGACGCCAGAGGGATGCAGGACGACCACGATCGCCAGCGACAGATCCGCCGCCTGATCGGCCATGACAAACTCGGCGCTGCGGTCGCGTACCTCGCTGGACTGCAGCACGAACTGCGGCGCAAAGTCACGGCCACCGCTCCGATGGCCTTCGAGACCGGGATTGCCGAACCAGCCGACACTCGTCTCGGCGAGCAGCCCGACCGGCGCATCGATGTCGAGACCACCACCGGGAACTGGGCGTTCGAGAGCAGCCAGCAGTCGCCCATCGCTGTCGCCCAGTGGCGCGCCCCAGTGGGCGAGGCATGGCATGCCGCCACTGCTCGTGATCAGCAGGCTGGTGATGCCGTCGGTCAGATGCGCAATCAGCTGAAGCGGCATCCTGGCACCATACCTCCGGTCAACTTTTGCTATCGGACCAGCGATCAATCACGCTGACGTCGGCGACGAACTTGACGGTGTCGTCCGGAGCCCAGTGGCGAGCAGCGTCGTCCAAGCAATCGACGAGCAGTCGGGCGACCGCAGCGCCGTGCGCATTGGGCACATGCACGAGCAACTCGTCGTGCAGGCAGAGCACGATTCGCGCATCGAACGAGGCCGCGCGCGACCGGACCGTCACCGCCCACACCTTGAAGAACTCGGCGGCCGCGCCCTGCACCATCGCGTTGCGCCCGTAGCGACCACGCGCCGCAGCCCTGCTGCGGCTATCGCGATCACTGAGCTCGGCCGATCGATCGGGCCCAATGCGAATCAAGCGCCCGCCATAGGTGCGAATGTCGCGGCCGACCTGACCGGCCAGATCCGCATCGGTGAGGAACCGCATGGCGACCGGATATGCCAGCTCCAGGCCTCGCAGCGCAGCCGCGCCGTGACCGGTCGTCTGCCCGTACATCGCACCGAGCACTGCGACTTTTGCCGTAGCACGGTCGACGGCAAGTTGCTCGGCAACGGGCTGGTACATGTCGTTGGCGACGGTGGCCTTGGCAAGGGCGCTATCGCCGGACACTGCAGCGAGGATGCGCGGTTCGATCTGGCCCAGATCAGCACGGACGAAGACATGATCGGGCCCAGCAATGACGGCCGAGCGAAGGTGCGCGGGCATGTTGTGCAGGCCAGCCGACGCTGTCATTCGTCCGGCAGCACCATCGCATCCTGACCACTCACCGCGTAGCCGGGAGTCGGGGCCGAGATTCTCGTCGAGCCAGCCGTAGCCGAACGTCGTTGCCATCCGTTCCGCC
>JANOJI010000254.1:0-2460 GCA_031408175.1 Ilumatobacteraceae bacterium | reverse complement strand
GATTCTTCGACGGTCATTCCGCGTGCCAAGAACTCGCGGTGCCGGGTGACGACGAACAAGGCGTAGTCGATGCCTACTCCCAAGCCGACCATGCTGGCCACCTGCGGGGCCCAACTCGGGATCTCGATCAGGTACGTGATGAGCGACATCGAACTGATCCCGAGCGCGAGACCGAACAGAGCCAACCCGATCGGGAGACCCATCGCAATGAGCGATCCGAACGCGAGGAGCAGAATGACGACTGCAGCGATCAAGCCGATCATCTCGCCGACCCCCGTCTCGGGTTGCTCGAACGCGAAGAAGAGGTCGCCGCTCAGCTCGACCTGCAGCGGCGAGTCCTGTTGAGTTCGGACCGCGAGCTCCTTGAGATTCTCGAGGTCACCCGCAGTCAGTTGGTCGATCGGCGGATACTGAACGCGAATCAAGGCGACCCGCCCGTCGGGCGACACCGAACCGCTCTCCGCCGCGAACTCCGGCCCTGCGGCCAGCGCACCGGCCGGATCGCTCGTACCGAGCACCTTGGGCAATGTGGTCACCGCTGCCTGCACGTTGGCCAGCGCGGCCGTTGCGTCGGCTGAGTCGAAGAACGTCCTGCCATCATCGAGCGGTGTCAGCACCACCTGTGCTGTCGGTCCAGCCGAGCGAGACTGGGCAGCCGTGAGCAGGTCGAGAGCTGCGGTCGAGTCGAGCCCTGGAGCTTCAAATGCATCCTCGAGGTCGCGACCAAAGCCCGCAGACGCGCCGACCACCAGAACGGCCACGATCGCCCATGCCGCAATGACGGCCCATGGGCGCCGCGCCGCGAACCGGCCCAACCGATACAAGGCATGCGACATTGAAACGTTCCTCCTCGAAGCAGCGATCCCGTTGAATCGACCAGATGGAGACAGCGACCGACCAAGGTCGGGAGAAGTCATGGAGGCATGGTGGCGAGTTGCGTCCGCAGTCACATCGACCGATTGGTCCCATTTCGACTGGCCGTTCGGCCGAGCCGCAGACCGTACTTTCGGTCGATCTATCGCTCCTTGACGATCTCTATGCTGGGGTGGTGGTGAGCGACGTAGTCCGCCAGCTCTGGGCCGAACCCCGAGTGCCGAATGCCCCGCGGCGGGTGTGGCTGGACTGGATGCTCGTGGGCATGCTGGTGCCGGCGGCGATTCTCGAAGCGATCTTCCGCGAGGATCTTGGGTGGAGACCTGTCGCGCTCGTCCTCGGTGTTGCGCCGGTGTTCATGCTGTTGTGGCGACGCACGCATCCGCTCCTCGTGGTCGCCGTCGTCCTCGGCGCCCATGCGGCGAGCGAAGCAGTGACGATTTTCGGTGCCGACCACTCGGCGATGCTGTACACCACGGCGTGGCTGATCCTGTTGCCCTACTCGCTCTTTCGTTGGGGATCCGGTCGTGAATGCGCGATCGGACTGGCGATCATGCTGCTCGGTCACATTCCCAACGGGGCCGGTGTCATCAACAACCTCGCTGAGGCTGCCGCCGCGTCCGTTTTCTTGCTGTTCCCGGCAGCGCTCGGCGCGGCGATGCGCTACCGGACCAGCTTCAGGCTGCGCGAGAGAGACCAGGTCAAGTTGCTCGAGCGCGAGCAGTTGGCGCGCGAATTGCACGACACCGTCGCCCACCATGTCTCGGCGATCATCATTCAGGCCCAGGCCGGGCGAACCGTTGCAGCGACCGACCCCGGTGCTGCGCTGAATGTGCTCGAAGTCATTGAAGCAGAGGGATCGCGAGCACTCGCCGAGATGCGCGCCATGGTAGGCGCCCTGCGTCAGGGGGAGGATCCCGAACTCACTCCGCAGCGAAGTGTGGCCGACATCGGGCTGCTCGCCCGCAACGCCGGTGACCCGCCGCATGTTGATGTTCACCTATCAGGCGGGCTCGACGATCTCAGGCCATCGGTCGGGGCAGCGGTCTATCGCCTCGCCCAGGAGTCGATCACGAACGCGGTCCGCCACGCCCGACACGCAACCCGTATCGATGTGTCGGTGGCCGGTGACGACAGGTGCATTCGCCTGACCGTGCGCGACGACGGGGACCCCAGCCCGTTCGGTGCCAACTCATCGGCGGGCTACGGGCTCGTTGGCATGGCCGAACGAGCCAAGCTCCTCGGCGGCACCCTCGAGGCCGGGCCGAGGCCTGACCGTGGGTGGACCATCACTGCGGTCCTGCCACGAGATGGCTCCCCCACATGACGATCCGGGTGATCATCGCTGACGATCAGCACCTGATCCGCGTTGGGCTGAAGATGATCCTGGACGCCCAACCCGACATCGAGGTGATCGCCGAGGCAGCCAACGGCCGCGACGCGGTAGCGCTCGCCCGCGAACTGCGCCCTGACGTGTGCTTGTTCGACATCCGCATGCCCGAGATGGACGGCATCGAGGCCACTCGACAGCTCGCCGGACCCACCATTGATGACCCCATCGCCATCGTGATCATCACCACCTTCGAC
>JANOJI010000242.1:0-16685 GCA_031408175.1 Ilumatobacteraceae bacterium | reverse complement strand
ACATACGGGTCCGCAACTAGTTCGACTCCGGCAGCGCGCGCTCGCTCCTCCACCATCTGGATCTGCGCTCGCAGGACCGATGCCGTCAGGTCATCGACGGCCAGCATGCGCACCCGCCGGTTCTTCGTCGGGATCTCCCCGAGCGGGCGCCCCGGCAACAAGACAACCGACGTCGACACCCGCATCAGGCCGCGGTCCAAATCCAAATCGCGCCAGCGCCGCAAACCACACAACTCCGCGCGCCGCAATCCAGTCGTGGCCGCCACCAGGATTGCCCGCGCATACTCCGGGCGCCTGGACTGCTCGGCGGCATCGATCAGGGCGCGCACTTCCTCGGGAGTGGGCACCACCGGCGTGATGTTCGGGATCGACGGTGGCTCGGCCCACTGCGCCGGATTCGAGTCGCGCCATCCCCACCGACACGCCTGCGTGAACATCGACGACAGACAGCCATGAATGTGATGCACGCTGCGCGCCGACAGGCCGCGTCGCTGGTGCTCGCCGTACAGATCGGTGAGTGTCTTGGTCGTCACCTTGGTCACCGCCATACGACCGAGCGTCGGCTTGATGTTGTGGTTGTAGATCTTCTCGTAGCCGTGAACGGTGTTCGGCGACCGACCCTTGCGCTTCAGCTCGACGATCCAATCGTCGAACAAATCGTTCAGCGTCGCCTTCGTACCGGTGTGCCGTCCCTTGCTCACCTCGGTGATCAAGGCCGCTCGCGCCTTCTTCGCCTCGGTCAAGGTTCCGTTGAAGATGCGGCTCGCCTGCCGGCGTTTGCCGGTGACCGGATCTCGGCCAGCCTCGACGATC
Organism: Ilumatobacteraceae bacterium; assembly: GCA_031408175.1. Taxonomy (GTDB): domain Bacteria; phylum Actinomycetota; class Acidimicrobiia; order Acidimicrobiales; family Ilumatobacteraceae; genus JAENVT01. The sequence continues at coordinate 15,872 of JANOJI010000242.1, read as the reverse complement.
AGCTCCCACGCGCCGGGTGATCGCTCTCGCATTCCTGGCGCTGTTCGCAGGCCGGCCACGCCGAAATCGTAGTCCGTGTGTTGGATAAAAGTTGGATTTATGTTGGATGGAGCCTCACGAGTGCCGACAATCGACCTGTGAATAACACCATAATACCTGCTAGATAATGGTGGGGCGGGCGGGGATCGAACCCGCGACCTAGGGGTTATGAGCCCCCTGCTCTAACCACTGAGCTACCACCCCGTGTTGAACCGGAAAAGGCCAACGACCCGCCGAGGCGGGCCGTTGCTCTTTTGGCTCCGAGAGCAGGGCTCGAACCTGCGACCCGCTGATTAACAGTCAGCTGCTCTGCCAACTGAGCTATCTCGGAAGGCGTAACGAGGATAGCAAAGCCTCCCGGTCACTCCTCCTCCAAAAACTCCTTCAATCGCTGGCTGCGCATCGGATGACGCAGCTTGGCCAGGGTCTTGGCCTCGATCTGACGAATGCGTTCGCGAGTGACGCCGAACTCCTTGCCGACGTCTTCGAGGGTGCGAGCCTGGCCGTCGTCGAGCCCGAAACGCATGCGCACGATCTCTTGCTCGCGGTCGGTCAGCTCACCCAACGCTTCCTCGACCGCCTGCGCCAACATGCGCTTGGTGGCCATGTCGGCAGGAGCATCGACGGTGAGATCCTCGATGAAATCGGTGAGGTTGGAATCGTCCTCCTCTCCCACCGGCGAGTCGAGCGAGAGCGGGTCGAGGCTGATGCGCAGGATCTCGCGAATCCTGTCGGGATGCAGTCCACAGCGTTCGGCCAACTCGTCGAGGGTTGGCTCGCGCTCGAGTTCTTGATGCATCTGCCGCTGCATGCGCAGCACCCGGTTCATGCTCTCGACCATGTGCACCGGGATGCGGATGGTGCGGGCCTGATCGGCGATCGAGCGGGTGATCGCCTGGCGGATCCACCACGTGGCATACGTCGAGAACTTGAAGCCCTTGGTGTGATCGAACTTGTCGACCGCGCGCATGAGACCGAGGTTGCCCTCCTGAATGAGATCGAGGAACAGCATGCCGCGGCCGCTGTACCGCTTGGCGATGCTGACCACCAGCCGCAGGTTGGCCTGGATCAACTCGCTCTTGGCTCGTTGACCGGTCTGGACGATACGCATGTAGCGCCGGTGTTCGGTGGGGTCGATGGGACCGTCGAGCAGCAGAGCGGCCTGATTGCCCTCCTCGATCGCCTGTGCCAGTCGGCGCTCATCGTCGGGCGTCAACAGATCGACGCGGCCGATCTCGCGCAAGTACATGCGCACGGTGTCGGCAGTACTGCCGGTGTCGACGCCACTGGCATTCATTCGCTCACTTCTGCGGCGTCGGCGGCGGGCCATGAGGCCATCGGCGTCTTCGGCTGGAGGCACCTCGGGCAACGGGATACCACCGGTGGGCGTGTCGTCGACCACATCGTCGACGGTTTCGTCGATGCGGATGTTGCGAGCGGCTACCGCCTGCTGCACCTCTTCGAGCACGTCGCCGGTGAGCTCGACGGTGCGCAGGACGTGGGTGATCTCCTCGGCGTCGAGCACGCCGGAAATCGCTCCGCGCGCGAGCAGACTGTTCCACTCGCCGGGATCAACACCGGGAAACGGTGCCGATTCTGCTGGTGCGTCAGACTGCCCGAAACTCAATCACGCTCCTCATTACGCCGTTGGAGCCACCCTAGCAACCGCTCGGCAGCATCGTTCCCCGTTGAGGGTTCATCAAAACGCTCGAGCGCCAACCGGGCATCTCGGTTCGCCAATATTTCGATCGGGTCAGTTTCGTTGACCCGCCTTGCCATCTCGCGGCGCACGGCCGCGGCGATGAGGTTTCGACCTTCGATCGCCGGGTCGGCATCGATGTCGGCAACGGCAGCTCGCTCGATCATCTCGCGGGCCTCGGGATCGGCCAGGTCGAGCGATCGACCCACCGACCCGTCGCCCTCGGCGACAGCCAGGAACGCTCGCCGTGCCACATCGTCGACGAACAGCACCTCGTCGAGCCAGCCCGCCATGTCGTGCCAGCGCTGCAACAACAGGGCAATGGCCACGAACTCGGCGTTCTCCGCGCTGCCGACGCGGCGAGTTCCAGTGACCCTCACGATGGGTCGCGCCGAACGTCGCGACGCGATCGCCACAAGGTCGTTGACCGGCAGGCCGGTGTGGCTGGCCACCTGACCGGCATACAGCTTGCGCACGTTGGTGTCGGGATGCTCGTTGACGACAGCCATTGCCTGCTCGGCCAGCCGGGCGCGCTCCTCGGGTGAGTGCAGGGCTCGACCGCTCATCACTCGTTGCAGACGGAAGCCGAGGAACGGCAACGCAGTGTCGACGGCGGCCGCAAGCGCTTCGGGATTCGTCATGCTGAGTTCGCCCGGATCCTGGCCCTTCGGGAACGCTGCCACGCTGACCTGCACCTGGTACTTCTGCTCCCATTCATAGAACTTCTCGGCTGCGCCTTGCCCCGCGGCGTCGGCGTCGAAGGCCAACACAACGCGACTGGCAAATCTCTTCAGCATGCGCACGTGCTCCTCGGTCAGCGCAGTACCACACGTCGCCACGGCCCGCTTCACGCCGGCCCGATGAAAACCGATCACATCGGTGTATCCCTCACACACAATCACCTGATCGGCGGCAACGATGTCGCCTTTAGCGCCATGGAGGCCATACAGCGTTTTCGACTTCGCATAGATGTAGGTCTCTGCCGAGTTCTTGTACTTTGCCGGGTCTGTCGAGCCGGGCAGGATTCGACCGCCAAAGGCGACCGGATCGCCGTTCTCCGAGGTGATCGGAAACATCACTCGGCCCCGGAACGAATCCTGCAGTCGACCGGACTTGTTGGTGAACGCCAGCCCTGTGTCGCGCAGCGCGTCGGCGGGCAGGCCCACATCACGACTCATTGCATCCCAGTCGTCGGGTGCCCAGCCCAGCTTGAACTGACGGGCCACGTCGCCGGCAAGCCCGCGATTACGCAGATAATCGCGCGCAGCGCGTCCGTCGTCGCTGGTCAACAATCGCTGGTGATACCACTCGACGGCCTTGCCCATCGCTTCGATGAGTTGCTTGCGGCGCAACCGATCCTTGCTCTCTCCGCCGGAGGTGTAACGCAACTGAATGCCGGCCTTGGCGGCTAGTTGTTCGACCGCGTTGACGAAGTCGACGTGTTCGATCTCTTGCACGAACGTGAAGACATCGCCCGCTGCGCCACATCCGAAGCACTTGTAGCGACCAGTTTCCTCGCGCACGTTGAACGAGCCGCTGCGTTCGGCGTGGAATGGGCACAGCCCAACCCAGTTGCGCCCGACGCGTCGCAGCGCGACGTACTGCTGCACCACGTCGGAGATGGATACGGTGGCTCGAAGTCGTTCGAGATCCTCTTCGACAATCGCCACGGGCGCGAGGTTACCGGAGGGGTGTCATCGCTCGTCGGGAGCTGGAAGCTCCTCTGCAATCTCGATGGTGGCGAGGCCACGCGTCTGCTGCAGCGAGAACGATACCGATGCCACCAACACCAGGACGATCACCAACAATGAGATCGGCGTGGCGAGGTCATACCAGCGGCTGATGATCATCTTGATACCGACGAAGGCGAGGATGACGGCAAGGCCCTGCTGGAGATAGCTGAAGCGAGCGTGCATGTCAGCGAGCATGAAGTACAGCGATCGCAGCCCCATGATCGCGAACGCGTTGGATGTGAACACGATGAACTGCTCCTCGCTGACCGCCAGCACGGCTGGGACCGAGTCGACCGCGAACAGCACGTCGGTTGCCTCCACTAAGAGCAACACTGCGAAAAGCGGTGTCGCGAAACGTCGACCGTCGACGTGCACGAACATCTTCTGGCCGTGCAACTCGGGGGTCGTCGGCACGAATCGATGCACGACCGCCAAGAAGCGGCTCTGCGAAGGATCAACGGCGTCGTCGTGCGAGAACAGCAGCTTGCCCGCGGTGTACAGCAGAAATGCACCGAAGATGAGCAGCATCCACTCGAAGCGGGCGATCAGGGCGACGCCGGCGAAAATGAAAGCGGCGCGCAACACCAGCGCGCCGAACACACCCCAGAACAGCACCCGGCGTTGATATGCGGGCGGAACCTTGAAGTACGTCAGGATCAGCGCCCACACGAAGACGTTGTCGATCGACAGGCTGTACTCGATGAGGTAGCCGGAGAACCACTCGCCTCCAGCCGTAACCCCGAACGAGAGGATCACCACAGCGCCGAACGTGACACCGACCGCCACCCAGGCGACGGTCTCGATCACGGCCCGGCGCATCGTTGGCGCGCGGGCATGGCGATTGAGAATCAAGATGTCGAGCAACAAAAGCGCGACGATCGCGCCGAGCGTCGCACCCCACGCCCAACCAGAAACGTCGAGGTCGACGAGTTCGTCGCGGACATTGCCGCTGGCGATCAACGCCGAGCAGCAGTCAGTCACGACCCAGAAGACCGCCAAACGCCCCGCCCATCGATGTTCCGCTGGAGTTACCCGTGCCGATGAAGCTCCGAATCCAGCCCATCAGCTCCGTTGGGTTGCGGGTTTGGGTCCACACCCGCCCTGGTCCGGTGAAATCGAAGACGAAGCCCTCGCCACTCTTCCAGCTCTGCACCAAGCCGCCGCCGCTGGCCTTGCGCATCTGCATCTGCACCGTGTCTTCGTAGGCGACCATGTGCCCGGTATCGATGGTGATGGCCTGCCCAGCCTGAAGGTTCCACACCTCGAGCGCGCCATAGCAGGCGAACACGACCGTGCCTTGACCCTCGGTGCGGATGATGAAGCCGCCCTCACCACCGAACAGGTTCTTGAAGCCACCCCACTGGGTGTCGATGGTGACGTTGACCTCGTTGGCCAACCATGAGCCCTTCTGCACGAAGAGGGCGTGCCCAGGAGACACATCGTGGGTGGTGAGGTCGCCTGGTAGCCGGGCGGCGATGTCGACAAAGCCGCCAGCGGCCGGTGCAGTGTAGGTGCTGACGAAGAAGCTCTCGCCGCCGAGCGCGGCACGCTTCAGCGACTTCATGATGCCGCCCTCGGCCTTCGACTGCAGCACGACGCCCGACGACATGGCCATCATTGCCCCGCTCTCGACGCGCACCGGTTCGTTGGGTGCAAGAGTCAAGCGAGCGACCCCGTACGCGGGGCCTTGACGAGTCTGTACCTGCATGGTGAAACCTCCCGCTATTTCGTCTCCGACGTGCCGCCGTCACCCGAGCGAGTGATGATGGCCTGCGCTGCCGCGAGGCGAGCGATCGGCACCCGGAACGGACTGCAACTGACGTAGTCCAGGCCGGCGTCATAGAACAGCTGGATGCTCTCCGGGTCGCCGCCATGCTCGCCACAGACGCCGAGCTTCAGCGCCTTTTTCACGCTGCGGCCGCGCTGAGCCGCGATACGAACGAGTTCACCCACGCCGTTCGGGTCGATCGTCTCGAACGGGTTGCGCTTCAGCAATCCCTGCTCGAGATACGCAGGCATCATTCGACTTTCGACATCGTCGCGGCTGAAACCGAATGTCATCTGCGTCAAGTCGTTGGTACCGAAACTGAAGAAGTCGGCCTCTTCGGCAATCTCGTTGGCACAGAGCGCTGCCCGCGGCGTTTCGATCATGGTGCCGATGGTGATATCGGGCCTGTTCTTCATGCCCTTCAGCGCCTCGTCGACCTCGGCCTGTACCCAGCTGCGAGCCAATGCCAGCTCCTCGCGCGAGACGGTGAGGGGGATCATCACCTCGACGATGGGGTTCTTGCCTCTCTTGCGCAGTACCGCTGCCGCTGCCAGAAGCGCTTTGACCTGCATGGCGTACAGGCCGGGCTTCACGACGCCGAGGCGCACGCCGCGGGTGCCAAGCATCGGGTTGTGCTCGGCCCAATCCTCGGCCGCGCTGAGCTCCTTGCCCTCGCGCGCCGTCAGCCCCTCTGAAGCCTGTTTGATCCGCAGTTCCTCGATCGACGGCAAGAACTCGTGCAGCGGCGGATCAAGTAGGCGAATTGTCACCGGCAGGCCATCCATCGCCTCGAGGATCTCCTCGAAGTCGATCTGCTGCACGCGACCCAATTCGGCCAGCGCCGCGTCTTCCTCGGCAGGAGTGTCGGCCAGAATCATCTCGCGTACGACCGGCAGGCGATCCGGGGCCAGGAACATGTGCTCGGTGCGACAGAGACCGATGCCCTCCGCACCAAGCTCTCGGGCATTCGTTGCGTCCTCGCCGGTATCGGCATTGGCGCGTACCGCCAGCTTGCCCCTGCGCACCTGATCGGCCCACTCGAGGATCGTGGTGAACTCTGCGGGCGGTTCGGCAGCTTCCAACTTCATCTCGCCGAGCACGACCTCGCCAGTCGTGCCGTCGAGCGAGATGATGTCGCCCTCCTTCACGACCACGTCACCCGCGGTGAACTGCTTGCCCTCGATCTTCACCATGTCGGCACCGACGATTGCCGGCGTGCCCCACCCGCGAGCCACTACCGCAGCGTGGCTGACGAGCCCACCGCGTGCGGTGAGGATGCCCTGGCTGATCATCATTCCGTGCACATCTTCCGGGCTGGTTTCGCTGCGCACCAGGATCACCTGCTCGCCGCGGTCGTCTGCATCTGCGGCGTCGTCGGCGGTGAAGTAGACCCTGCCGACCGCGGCGCCCGGCGACGCTGCCAGCCCCTTGGCGATGACCTTGCCTTTACCGGCGAACTGCGGATGCAGCACTTGATCGAGATGATCGGCAGCGACGCGCATGATGGCCTCGTGCTTGCTGATCTTCCAGCGGGCCATGCCCTTGCCGGTACCCCTCGTCATGTCGACGGCCATCCGGAGTGCCGCGGCCCCGGTGCGCTTACCGACGCGCGTTTGCAGCATCCACAGCTTGCCCTGCTCGATGGTGAACTCGGTATCGCACATGTCGGTGTAGTGGCGCTCGAGACGGTCGAAGATGTCGAGGAGCTCGGCATGAATCGTGGGGAAGTGACCCTTCAGGTGATCGAGGTCCTCGGTGATGCGGATGCCGGCGACGACGTCCTCGCCTTGGGCGTTGATCAGGAAGTCGCCGTATGGCTTGTTTTCGCCGGTGGCGGCGTTACGAGTGAAGCCCACGCCGGTGCCACTGAGTTGGTCGCGGTTGCCGAACACCATCGCCTGCACGTTCACCGCAGTTCCGAGGTCGTGGCTGATGCGCTCCCGAACGCGATACGCGATGGCACGCGCTCCGTTCCAACTCGCGAACACGGCCTCGACCGCGCCGCGCAGTTGCTTTGCTGGATCCTGAGGGAACGCCTTGCCAGTCTCGGCCTTGACGACCTTCTTGTAGTGCTGGCACAGGTCCTTCAGTGCCTCTGCCGTCAGCTCGGCGTCGGTCTTCACCCTGGCGGTTGCCTTGGCGGCTTCGAGCGGATGCTCGAAATGCTCGCCATCGACGCCCAGCACGATCCGGCCATACATCGCAATGAAGCGTCGGTAACTGTCGTAGGCGAAGCGCTCGTTGCCGGTGACGGTGGAAAGGCCCTTCACGCTGCTGTCGTTGAGGCCGAGATTGAGCACGGTGTCCATCATCCCGGGCATCGAGAACTTGGCGCCAGAACGCACGCTGACCAGCAACGGGTCAGTAGCGTCGCCCAGAGTGCGACCCATCGCCTTCTCGAGCTTGGTGACCTGTTTGGCGATCTCGTCGGAGAGCCCGGCTGGCCACCCCGCCTTCATGTATGCCCTGCACGCGTCCGTCGAGATCGTGAACCCCGGCGGGACCGGCAGCTTGAGAACGCTGGTCATCTCGGCCAGGTTGGCACCCTTGCCACCAAGGAGATCCTTGTACTCCATAGGAGAGCGGCGGTGTTTGTGATCAAAGGAAAAGACGTATGGCACGAGAGTCGAGTGTACGCAGTCGCTGCCGGTGGGAGGGAGTTTCCACATGCGTAGGCTCTGGCAATGAGTTCACAACCGGCATTTCGGCTGTTCGGGTTCCCCGTGCATGTCCGTCCCGGCTTCTACATGTTCATGGTGTTCGTGGTCATCATCAATGGACAACCGCTCGGATTGTGGCTCGCCGGCTTCATCGCCGGTCTCACGCTGTTGCACGAACTTGGCCACGCGTTCGCCGCCAGGGCAACCGGCGCCCGCGCCGAGATCTCGCTCGACTTCTTGGCGGGCTATGCCTCGTTCGTGCCGACCCGCCCGCTGAAGCGATGGGAGCGCGCCGGTATCAGCTTCGCTGGGCCGGCGATACAGATCTCCGTCAGCGTGGTCGCCCTGTGGGCGATGGGCGTGCACCCGCTGCACCCGGGATTCGGCGCGTCGGATGCCGCCCGTGCGCTGTGGTGGGCGGGACCCGTGATCGGGTTGTTCAACCTGCTGCCCATTCTCCCCTTCGATGGCGGCAACATCGTGCAGGCCGGCCTCGAGGTGTTCCTTGGCAAGCGGGCGAGCGTGGTCATGCTGTATGCCAGCCTGGCCATCACCATTGGTGGTGGTCTGTGGTTGCTGAGCCAACCCCGTTTTGGGACCATCGCCATCTATGCGGCGATCTTCCCGTTGCTGGCTCAGTTCCAGATGTTGCGCGCTCACCGCGAATCCAGACAGCCCACAGGGCTCGAGGCCGCCGCGCTCGCCGAGACCGCGGCATGGCGCAATGGCGACGTGTCGCACATGCTCACCGGGCAGGTCCCATCGCCGTGGTTCCGAGCCAACCAGCAGCTCCATCAGACCAGCCCCGACATTGCTCGAGCCGTTCTGGTCGACGACTTCGCCACGATCGGTCCGGCGCGTTGGCTACCACCGGACGCAGCCGACGAGGGCACCCTCGCGACCCTCGTTGCCTTGCTCCCCCAACCGCTTCCGACCGGCAATCCTCATGCAGAGCACGCATTGGCCGGCATTCTGCTTCGCATCGGACAGTACGACACTGCGGCCCATTACGCGGCCGACTCGTACCGGCGTTCACCGTCACCGATCTCGGCCCTGGTCGTGGCGCGTAGTGCAGCAGCGCTCGGCGACCGCCACACCGCGATCGGCTGGCTTCGAGCCGCCGAAAGTGTCGCCAGTCCGGCCTGGATCGCCCAGGCACTTCAGCACGCGCCTGAACTCGCTCAGATCGCGGGTGCGGCTACGCCGGCAGGCGATTTCGGTTCGCGCTAAGCGACGCTGAGCTGCGCAGCCAGCTTCTTCGGAGCGATCAGCGAGTACGAGGTGCGAATCAGTTCGTCGACCTCTGCCCAGTCGACGGGCCTGGTCGTGAGGTCCATCAGCACCCAGCCGCCACGAGCCAGATACGGCGCCGGCCTGAAGCGCGCATCACCGAGCAACGCTGGAAGTTCCTCACGATCGGCTTTCACCGTCAGACTCCCACCCTGACCGGGAAAGGCGAAGATCTTCTTGCGTACGCGGAAGTTGATGTCAGTTCCCCAGGTGATCTCCTCGGTTGCCTCCGGCAACGCCATGGCCAGCGTGCGCATGCGTTCGAGATTCTTGGCCAACGCCTTCGCCGTCGCTGTCATTCAGTCTCGCGCGACGCTGTCGCATCCTCGCTTGATGTACGCCAAAACCTGATGTGTACCCACCGACGTGATCGTGCCCACTTGCGCGCTGTCCTGCGACACGACAGCGCCCGGCGCGTCTCCCGTGCGCAGCGGCAACACCACGAGGTGTCGCGGCGCGGTCGACCCGCGACTGTCCATCCGCTCGACCAGTTCTTGGCCGGGGTAGCACCCCTTGGTGTAGCTGACAGCCACATCCGCCAAGCCTGTCTCGGCCGGGATCGTCTCGCCCGGAACGATCTCGGCGCCCATCTTCGGCCAAGCCGCGGCGATACGTTGGTCCTCGTCCGCCCCGGCCGATCCATCTGGTTGATCGAGCGCGTTGACTGTTGCCTTGACCCGAATTTTGAACCGGTTCAATCGGGCCTCGAGTACTGGACCGAACCCGAGATCGGTGTCGAGTTCGAAGCGTTCATCGCCAACCATCGTGACTCGTGCGAGGACATCGACTTTGCCCGTTGGCTGCAGCAGGAACGTCCACTTCGCCTCGCCGACAGCCATCCCGCGCAGATCCTGTGAGACCTGCGACTGCAGGTACGTTGCCGCGTCGGGACCGTCGATCACCACAACATCTCGCCGATCACCGAGCCAACTGGTATCCATCTCCTCAGTGTCGCAGCGACACCGCCGGATGCCACACTGTGGCTATGGCAGATCTCGATCGCGTAGCCATACGGGTCTCCGATGGTCTCCGAACCACGTTGTCTCGAATCAGCACGCTCGCGCTCGGTATCGCTGTGATCACGGCCCTGATCGGTACAGCCACGTTCGTCACCGGAATGTGGATCTTCGACGGCAGCAGGCCGGCGTGGATCATCATCGGCGGTGCGATCTGCTTCGCGCCAACCGCCGCGGTGGTGCTGGCCTGGGTGTTCGTACGCGCCGCGATAGCACTCGTGCCTGCCCTGGTCGGCAATGTGCGCACACTGCTCGGCGACTCGCGCAGCGACGCCAACGTGTTGATCGACTACGACACCGGCCAAAGCCTCAACAGTGGCGCACGGTCGTTGGGCAAACTGCACATCGACCTGAAGAACCGGCGCAAGGAATTGCCGGCGCTGTACGCCGGGGTTCGGGCGATCAGCAGTGTCCCCGGTCTTGCAGCGATTGCGCTGCTCGGCACCCTCGCCGTGGGCGCATTGGGCACGATCCTGCTGATCGGCGGCCTCATCGACTGAGCCCTGACCGAGTGCTAGCGGCCACCCCGGGTGGGCCTGAGACACTCCGATGGACTCGGCTGGGCGGGAAACACTCGGAGGGTTACGCGGGGGTGCCGAACGCGGTGCGTTGGGCGGTCATGCGACGCGCCGCGGGGACGGCAGCGAGCAGCGCGGCGGCCTTGTTGCGGCACTCGAGATCTTCTTCCTCGGGAATCGAGTCGGCGACAATGCCAGCGCCGGCCTGAAACGATGCGCCGTGGGCGCCGACGAACATCGTGCGGATGGCGATCGCTGTATCGAGATTGCCGCTGAAGTCGACATAGCCGACGACACCTGCGTAGGGCCCGCGCTTCACAGGCTCGAGGGCGTCGATGATCTCCATCGCCCGCACCTTCGGCGCTCCACTGACCGTTCCGGCGGGAAGGGTGGCGCGCAGAACATCGATTGGTGTCTTGCCCTCAACCAACTCACCACTGACCTGCGATGTGAGATGCATGACATGGCTGTAGCGCTCCAGTGTCATCAACTCGTCGACATGCACGCTGCCGAACTTGGCGATCCTGCCGACATCGTTGCGGGCCAGATCGACCAGCATGATGTGTTCGGCAACTTCCTTAGGGTTCTCCTTCAGTTCGCCGGCCATGCGTCGATCGTGATCGTCGTCGCGCCCACGTCGACGCGTACCGGCAATCGGCCGGCTGATCACCTTGCGGCCGAGCACCTGCACCATCGGCTCGGGTGAACTGCCGACGATGGTGATGTCGGGATGCCGCAGGAAGTACATGTACGGACTCGGGTTGACCTGTCGAAGGACTCTGTAGAAGTCGAACGGGTCAGCGTCGAGGTCGATGTCATAGCGCTGAGAGAGCACGACCTGGAAGATGTCACCCGCGACGATGTGCTCCTTGGCGACATCGACGGCCTGTTGGTACATGCCGTTGGGCATCGTGCTGCGCACGGCTGGCATCTCATCGTCGGCTTGAGGTGGGGCAACCGGCACATAGGCAAGCGGTCGGGCAAGGTCGGCGACGGCGCGTTCAACGCGGCAGATCGCTGCGTCGTAGGCCTGGTCGAGTTGGCCGTCGTCCATCCCGAGCACCGGCACGCTCTCGATCAGATAGACCCGCTGACGCCAGTGATCGAACGCGGCCAACGACCCGATCACGCTCATCGCCGCGTCGGGCAACTGACGATCGTCGCGAGGCACATTGGGAAGGCGCTCGACCTCACGAACGATGTCGTAGCCGAGGTAACCCATCACGCCACTCTGCAACGGTGGCAGGTCGGGAATGATCGGTGCGCGGTAGATGCGCAACAACTCGTCGAGTGCTGCGAGCATGCCGCGGTCGAGCGGCACCGACGGCGGAACATTGCCGAAGGTTGTGATGTGCCCGTCGCGCAGTTCCAGCGTGGCCACCGGGTCGCGACCGACGAAGCTGTAGCGGCTCCATCGTTCGCCGTGCTCGACCGATTCGAGCAGGAACCCCGAACCGGCGCCGACCAACTTCGCGTACGCGGCAACAGGGGTTTCGAGATCCGCGAGCACCTCGGTCCACACCGGCACCACAGTGTGCTCGCTGGCCAAGGCTCGGAACTCGTCGCGGCTCGGCCGCATGCGCAAGCCGCTCATTCGCCGAACCGGCGGAAGAAGCACGAGTATGCACCGGTGTGACAGGCCCCGTTGCCCTCCTGTTCGACCATGAACAGCAACACGTCGGCGTCGCAGTCGTAGTACGCCTCGCGCACGAACTGGCGGTCGCCGCTGGTATCGCCCTTGCGCCACACCTCCTGACGACTGCGGCTCCAGTAGACCATGCGGCCCTGCTGGAGAGTCATCTCCAGTGTCTCGGCGTTCATCCACGCCATCATCAGCACGACCTTGGTCTCGACGTCTTGGGCGATGGCAGCCACCAAACCCGAGGCGTCGTATCGGACTCTCGCAAGTTGCTCGGGGGTTGCTTCGATCTTCACGCCGCTCCGCATGGCCGACATGCTACGGCGCGACATGCGACGCGAGCCCTAGAGATAGAGGCCCGTGCTGGCTTCGATTCGACTGGCGGCAACCGCGTGGACGTCGCGTTCGCGCAGCATGATGTAGTCGATACCTCCGACTTCGACCTCGTAGCGATCCTCAGGGCTGAACAAGACCCTGTCGCCTACTTCAGCTGACCGCACGTTCTGGCCAAGGGCGACAACTTCGGCCCAGACCAACCGCTTGGAGATCTGCGCCGTGGCCGGGATGACGATGCCACCGGACGAGCGACGCTCGCCGTCCTTGTCGGGGATTCGCACCAGCAGCCGATCATTGATCATCTTGATCGGCAGCTTTTCGTCGTGCATGGCCACGGCGGGCAGGGTACCGCCGACGGATTGCTTATGCCACCGCCGACTCGATCCTGGCCATGACGTCGGCGGTCAGCAACGGCAGCACGTCGATGGCTGCGAAGTTCTCGGCGACCTGGCTGGGTCGGCTGGCACCCGTGATGACGCTCGACACGTTGGGGTTGGCCGCACACCACGCCAGAGACATTTGGGCGAGCGTGCACCCGAGTTCGTCGGCGATCGGCCGCAAGCGTTCGACCTTGGCCAGCGCGACCCGGTCGGACAGTGTGGAATCGAGCCACTCGTAGCCGGTCAGCGCTCCGCGAGAGTCGGCAGGAATGCCGTCTTTGTACTTGCCGGTCAACAGGCCAGAGGCCAGCGGGCTCCAGATCGTTGTTCCCAAGCCGATATCGGTGTACAGCCTGGAGTACTCCTGCTCGACTCGTTTGCGATCGAGCAGGTTGTACTGCGGCTGCTCCACCACCGGCTTGTGGAGGTGATGGCGTTCGGCGATCTCCCACGCCGCGCGGATCTCGTCGGCCGCCCACTCGCTGGTGCCCCAATACAGCGCCTTGCCGGAAGCAACGATGTCGTGCATGGCCCACACGGTTTCTTCGATCGGCGTGCTCGGGTCGGCCCGGTGGCAATACATCAGGTCGACGAAGTCGACGCCGAGTCGCTCGAGTGAACCATCGATCGCCTGCATCAGGTACTTGCGGTTCAGCGTGTTGACCATGTTGGGAACCCGCTCGATACCCCAGTAGAACTTGGTGCTCAACACATAGGTCTGGCGCCGCCAGCCAAGTTCGCTGATGACGCGTCCCATGATCGCTTCGCTCTCGCCAGCGGCGTATGCCTCGGCGTTGTCGAAGAAGTTGCATCCGGCGTCGTATGCCGTCTGCATGCACTCCATCGCCGCATCGTCCTTCATCTGGTTGTCGAACGACACCCAGCTTCCGAACGACAGCACCGAGACCTGCAGGCCGCTGCGACCGACTCGGCGGTACACCATCTTGTCTTTCGGTGAGATGTTTGTCATCGGAGCTCCTTAGGAATAGTCACGGGTCGTACAGCGATTCCGGCTGCCGCCATCGCCGCTTTTGCATCAGCGATCACGTGCTCGCCGAAGTGAAAGATGCTGGCGGCCAACACACCGGTCGCGCCACCTTCGATGATTCCGTCGACCAGATGTTGCATCGTACCGACGCCGCCGCTGGCGATGACCGGGACATTGACATTGTCGGCCACCGCCGAAGTGAGGTCGAGGTCGTAGCCGTCGCGGGTGCCGTCGCGATCCATCGACGTCACCAGGATCTCGCCGGCGCCGAGCTTGGCGGCCTTCACGGCCCAGTCGAGCGCATCGATGCCCGTTGGCGTGCGCCCGCCGTGCAAGTACACCTCGAACCCGAGACCACCGGGGCGACGCTTGGCGTCGATCGCGCACACGCAACACTGCGAACCGAACTCTGCAGCGATCTCACTGATCAAGTCGGGACGTTGCACCGCCGCTGTGTTGACACTGACCTTGTCGGCGCCGGCGCGCAGCATGCGCCTGGCATCGTCGACGACACGGATGCCACCGCCAACCGTCAGCGGAATGAAGACCTGCTCCGCTGTGCGATACACGACATCGACCATCGTCTCGCGGCCATCCGACGATGCGGTGATGTCGAGAAACACCAGCTCATCGGCCCCCTCGGCGTCGTAGCGGGCAGCGAGCTCGACGGGGTCTCCGGCATCGCGCAGTCCGACGAAATTGATACCCTTGACCACCCGACCATTGGTCACATCGAGACATGGAATGACGCGAGCGACCCTCATCGGCGCAGTACCTTCAACGCCTCGGCCACCGTGAACCGCCCCTCGTACAGAGCTTTACCCGTGATGATTCCGGCCACCCCCGCGACGTCGGCAAGTGCAGCGATATCGGCAAGCGACGACACTCCCCCGCTGGCGATCACCGGCGCTGTGGAGTGAGCCGCGGTGGCCGCGAGCCCCTCGACATCCGGGCCTTCGAGCATGCCATCGCGGGCGATGTCGGTGATCACGAAGGCGCTCGCCGCCGGATACCAACCCATTGCCTCGTCGAGCGACACGCCAGAGCCCGCGGTCCAGCCGTGCACGGCAATCTCACCGTCGCGGTGATCGAGGCCGACAGCGACGTCGATCACATTCGCCGCGGCGTCGACCAGTTCGGGATGCTGAATTGCGGCTGATCCCATCACGACCCGAGCCACGCCGGCATCGGCCAACTGTTGCGCATCGGCCACGGCTCGAACACCGCCGCCGGTTTGCACCCGTGCTCGCCCGACAACTGCGGCGGCAATGGCCGCGACGACGGGACGATTCTGCGGAGAGCCCGAGCGCGCCGCGTCGAGGTCGACAACGTGGATCCACGAAGCCCCGGCGTCGGCGAACGAACGGGCCACGGCAACTGGATCGCTGCCGTAGACCTTCACATTGCCGTAGTCACCTTGCGTCAGGCGCACGACCTGACCATCACGCAGGTCGATCGCGGGAAACAGTTCGACCATCATGGCACCGTGGCTCCTGCGGCAATGCGGACGAAGTTGCCGAGCAACGAGAGCCCCCAGGCCCCCGACTTCTCCGGATGGAACTGGGTGGCGAACACGTTGCCGTAGCGAAAGGCGGCGTTGACGACACCACCGTACGTGCACGTGGCGGCTATCACAGCTGGGTCCTCCGGCACTGCGTGCAACGAGTGCACGAAGTACACCCACGCTTCCGGCGACAACCCGGCAAACATCTGGTCGTCGGGCATGTTCAACGTCAGCAGGTTCCATTGCATCTGTGGTCGCGGCAGCTCGGACCCCAACCACCGGATGATCCCAGGGATGATTCC
>JANOJI010000240.1:0-9955 GCA_031408175.1 Ilumatobacteraceae bacterium | reverse complement strand
GATCGCCAAGCGAATGCATGCCTCGCTACGCGAGATGGCCCAGCTGACCTTGGCGATGGACGCCGACATGAGCGCAGTCGTCGCCGATCGTGCCCGTCGCAAGCAGGACGGCGTCACGGTCGGATTCACCGACTACGTCGTGGCTGCTGCAGCCCGAGCACTGCTGCAGCATCCGAATGTCAATGCCCAAGTCACAGCCGATGGCATCGCGGTGCTGCCCGACATTCATGTAGGCCTGGCCGTCGCGCTCGACGAAGGCCTGATGGTGCCGGTCGTGCGACACACCGACCGCCTCGACCTGGCGGCGCTCAGTGCCGAGACCACTCGCCTCGCCGAGGCCGCCCGCACTGGTTCGTTGAAACTCGACGAACTGGAGGGCGGCACCTTCTCTGTCTCCGCGCTCGGCATGTTCGGGGTCGACATGTTCACCCCCGTCATCAACCCGCCGAACGCGGCGATCCTCGGCATTGGCCGGCTCCGTGACGATGTGATCGTTGTCGATGGTGTCGTTGCGACGACGAAGCGACTGACCCTCAGCCTCACCTGGGACCATCGCGTCTTCGACGGAGCCCCGGCCGCGGCCTTCTGCAAGACGATCGCCGACCTTCTCGCCGACCCCTCCACGCTCGACTGACGCACGGCTGGTCGTGGGTGAGACGGCCCCCTTCGACTGATGGCGTGATCAAATCCTCCAAGGTTGTGGGCCGGCTCGCCGCCTTGCGGACCCGATCCATATAACTGGGCATCAGCCGCTATGTGACCGCCGATCAGTTCGTCCAACGTTCTGCGTCAGCTCATGAAACGACAGTCGTTCTGGGAGCTGACCTGGAGGTCAGCACAGTGCCAGATCTGCCGACTTCGCGCGCCTTCGGTGATCACCCGTGTATCCGCGGTTGTGCCCTCTGATTCGCACTTGCACCGGCGCGCCGGACCCGGCAATCTGCGCCACCTGGCTTCATCAGCTGCTGCGACGAGCTATCCTTACCTTTGGTGAAGAGTAAGGAGTTGGTGGTCGTGGAGATCGCGGCGAGGATGAGTTCGAAGGGCCAAGTGACCGTACCCAAAGCGGTGCGTGACGCACTTGGTATCGGTGAGGGCGACGACGTCGTGTTCCGCGTCGAAGGCAACCGGGCCGTGCTCGCGCGTACACCCGACTTCCTCTCGCTTGCCGGGGCCATCAAGGTGCCGGCGTCCCGACGCAATTCCGCCTGGGATGACGTGATCCGAAAGACGCGAGCGTCTCGCGGGGACGCTCGCCGATGAGTGCGTTCGTCGACACGAACGTCCTTGTCCGACACCTCACAGGCGATCCACCGGCGATGGCCGAGCGGGCAACCGCGTTGCTTGCATCGGAACCGGAGCTGTATCTGGCCGATCTCGTCGTTGCCGAGACCGTGTACGTGCTTGAGTCGTTCTACAAAGCGCGGCGCGATCAAGTCGCGACAGCCATGAGGTCGCTGATCGTCCTGCGCTCGATGATCACGGTCGATCCGGCGTTGCTCTTTCGGGCGATCGAGGTCTACGAGGTCGATCGCCTCGACTTCGCCGAGGCGTACCTTGTCGCGTGCGCCGAGAGCACCGGCATCGGACGCATTGCATCGTTCGACCGAACGATCGACCGCGTTCAAACCGTCGAACGCATCGAACCCTGACATCGCGACCGATCTGCCGCGCCGCGCTCGTCGTTCTGCACAGCCGGGGCCCTTGCGCTGTCGATCAGTTCGTCCAACGTTCTGCGTCAGCTCATGGAACGACAGGGTCGCTCGGTGAGCTGACATAGAAGTCAGCACAGTGCCAGATCTGCCTCGGCGCTCGTCGTTCTGCGCTCGCCGATCTGCCGTGGGATGTCTAGCCGCAGCCCCTCTCGTAGGCGGTGGCGGCAGCTGCCAGGGCGGCGGCGACCTCGGCGACGATCTGAGCGGAGGTTGCTCCCGGGGTGAGCACCGCGGCGATCCCCGCCTCTTTGAGCTTGATGATGTCGGGATCGGGAACGATCCCGCCGACGATCACCGGAATGTCGACGCCGCGTGCCCGCGTCTCGGCGACGACGAGTGGGGCGAGCGTCATGTGCGCGCCCGACAACATTGACAGGCCGATGGCATCGACATCTTCGTCGACGGCTGCGGCAGCAACGGTCGCTGGTGTTTGGAACAGGCCGGTGTAGATGACTTCGTACCCCGCATCGCGCAGGATTCGCGCCACCACTTTGATGCCTCGATCGTGACCGTCGAGGCCGACCTTGGCGATGAGTATCCGTTGTGCGGCCATCAGATGATCGGTACTTCGACGTGGCGCCCGAACACCGTTCCGAGCGATGCCATGACCTCACCTAGTGTCGCGTACACGCCCACGGCGTCGATCAGTCCCGGCATGAGGTTGATCTCCGGGTCGGCGGCCTCGGCCTCGACGCGCCGCAGAGCGGCGTCGACGGCTGCCTGATCGCGGTTGTGCCGGACCTGTTCGAGGCGTTTCAGTTGTCGCGTTTCGTCCTCGTTGGTGATCTGGAGCAGTGGTATCTGGGATTCTTCGCTGCCCTCGGTGAACCCGTTGACACCGACGACGATGCGTCGACCGGTGTTGAACCGCCGCTCGAGGTCGTAGGCGCTATCGGCGATCTTGCCCTGGAACCAGTTGTCTTCGATGCCCTTGATCGCCCCCTCGAGCATCGAGCCGCCCCCCAGCTCGTCGAGGTAGGCGAACAGTTCTTCGGCCTGGCGCTCGACCTCGTCGGTGAGTTGCTCGACAAACCACGAGCCCCCGAGCGGGTCGGCCACATGTGCGACGTTGGTTTCATGGGCGATCACCTGTTGGGTGCGCAACGCGATGCGGGCGGTCCGCTCGGTCGGCAGGGCCATGGCCTCGTCCATCGAGTTGGTGTGTAGCGACTGCGTGCCGCCGAGGACGCCCGCCAGCGCTTCGATGGCGGTGCGAACGATGTTGACCTCGGGCTGCTGAGCTGTCAGCGAGACACCTGCGGTTTGGGTGTGGAAGCGCAACTGCATGGAGCGTTCGAGCTTGGCGCCATAGCGATCGCGCAACCATCGCGCCCAGATGCGTCGAGCGGCACGGTACTTGGCGATCTCTTCGAAGAAGTCGATGTGGGCGTTGAAGAAGAACGACAGGCGTGGTGCGAACGAGTCGACGGGTAGGCCTGCTTGCATGGCGAGTTCGACATAGGCGAAGCCGTTGGCGAGGGTGAATGCCAATTCCTCGACCGCCGACGAACCTGCCTCGCGTATGTGGTAGCCGGAGATCGAGATCGAGTGCCAGCGTGGCATTTCCGCAGCGGTGAACCTGATGGTGTCGCGTACCAATCGCATGGATGGACGTGGCGGGAATACGAACTCTTTCTGCGCCTGATATTCCTTCAAGATGTCGTTCTGCAACGTGCCGCCGAGACGCGCACGTTGTACGCCTGCCTTTTCGGCCTGGGCGACGTACATCGCAAAGATCACCGCCGCGGGGGAGTTGATCGTCATTGATGTCGTTGTCTTGTCGAGATCGATGCCGGCGTAGAGGTCCTCCATGTCGGCCAGTGAGTCGACTGCCACACCGCATCGGCCGACCTCACCCAATGCCATCGGGTGATCGGAATCGATTCCCAGCAGCGTCGGCATGTCGAACGCGGTCGACAGACCATCGCCACCCGACTTGATGATCTCCTTGAATCGCCAGTTGGTGTCGTCGGCCGTGCCGAATCCGGCGAACATCCGCATCGTCCACATCTTCGAGCGGTACATCGACGCGTACGGGCCGCGTGTATACGGGAACTGACCTGGGTAGTCAGCTGAGTCGTCGTCCGGGCCGTAGACCGGTTCGAGTGGAATCCCCGACATGGTCGTGTAGTCGACGTCGCGCACGCGCGACTCGGCAAAGGCCTGCTCCCAGAGCTCACGATTGGTGTAGGGCATCCCGACAGTTTATTTGGAAGTCAAAGCATTGTTGTAGTTCAGCGAAAATCTCCGAAGGCGCGACGCATGCCTTTCAAGACGGAGTAGACCTCGCGCTGCTCGGCCGGAGGGATCGGCACGATCGAGAAAACCTGGGCGTTGAGTTGCGACGTTGCCTTCTCGGTCAGCCGCTTGCCGCTGGTCGTGATCTCGGCAAGAACGCTGCGACCATCCACTGGATTCGCTGACCTGCTGACGAACCCGTCCTGTTCGAGTCGTTGCACGGCGTTGGTGACACTGGCGGGGTGCACCTGCAATCGCTCACCGATCTTGCCGACCGGCAAGTAGCCGTTGCGGCTGAAACGCAGCAACATCAGCACTTCGTAGCGGGCGAACGTGAGACCGAGCGGGCGCAGTATCGCCTCGACGCGCGCCAGCAGCACCTGCTGCACGCGCATGATCGATGTGACGACAGCCATGCCATCGGCGGCCTCTCCCCAGCCCTGGCCCCTCCAGCTGGCGTGGGCAAGGTCTATCGGATCATCGGGTAGTGGCTGCGCTGGGGGCACGGCATGTCCTCTCGGCACGAAGTCAGTCACTGATCATGCCTCGCCAGAGGAGGTCGCAGTGCATCGGCGTCGTGGAATGTAGTGAGAAAGTTGCTCAGGTCTGCCGGGCGAGCACGATCGGTGCTGCCTGCTCGAGGTGCTCGACCCACTGCTGCGGCGAGGCTGGCTCGACAATGGGCAGGATCACGAACTTGGTCGTGCCGATGGCGACGAACTTGTCGATGGTTGCCATCAGCGCGTCCCATCCTTGGGAAACCAAGACGGTTGGGTCGGTGAGGTCAGGCCGGCGCCTGGCCAGCAGGTCGACGACTGTTTGCGGTAGCGGTGCCAACGAGTAGGAGAGCAACGCGCCATAGTGATCGGTGTCGATGGAGCGGCCGTGTTCGACGAGTGTCGCTTCGATCAACTCACGCCCCCGGGCCGCGTCGTCGGGAGTCACGAAGCTCGGCAACCAGCCGTCGGCAAGCCGCGCGATGCGTCGCAACTCCGACCCAGCTGTTCCTCCCAACCACACGTCGAGGTGCTCCTGCAGAGGCTTGGGCAAGACGCGTAGGTCCTCGTAGTCGAATCGGTCGCCATGATGCGTCAGTGTGCCCGGCGCCCATGCACCCCTCAACACGGCGAGAGACTCGTCGAACAGTTTGGCGCGGGCGTTGCGCTCGACACCGAAGGCTTGTTGCTCGTGCGGATCGGCGACACCAAGGCCGAAGGCAGGCAGCAATCGACCATTGGAGAGCCGATCCAGCGTCGCCAGCTCTTTGGCGAGCACGATGGGATTGCGACCAGGAAGCACCATCACGCTCATCCCGAACTTCAGCCTCGTTGTGCGCCCGGCGGCAAAGGAAATGCCGACCAATGGATCAGGCGCGTCGCCCCCGATCCTTTCGCTGAGCCACAAACTGTCGAACCCCAGCCGTTCGAGGGCGTCGACGACGGTACCGAAGCCATCGTCGTTGAGGCGAGTACGTGTGCCGAAGGCATAGCCGACGCGGACGCGTGGGGCGTTACCCACGAGCGCGGGCTAGTTCAGCTGGATGGGCTGTCGAACGCGAAACGTCGGGCCACGCGACGCACACCCGACGAGTCGATCGTGACGAACCCATCACCGCATCGTGACACAACGGTGAAGCGGTGTTGTGAGCGAATGCGGGCGGGTTCCAGCTGTGTGCGATGCCAGCCCAACACCGACGCCACGACGATGACACCAACAACGATCAGCGGTTCGGAAACACGGCCGGCCAGCAGTCCGGCGACGACGGCTGCGGTGGCGCCGGCCTTCAACGCGAGAAGGATGAGAGCGGAAGATGTCGCCCGGGGAGTCGAGGGTGTGCTGTGCATGGCGTTCACATTCATATAGACGTTTCTGGGGGCCGTTTGGATTCACTTTCGGCGAGATTTCTCGAAACTGCACTATTCGTCACACAATCGGAATAGAGCGCTCGTGGCGTCGAAAATCAGAGAGCCGGTCGGCGGTGGGCCCAGGGCTGGGCAACTTCGAGCTGTGCGGCCACCCTGACCAAGAGATCCTCACGGCCGTAGGCCGCCACCAGCTGCACGCCGACGGGCAGACCCGAGTCCGTCCAGTGCAACGGAAGGCTGATCGCCGGCTGTCCACTGGAGTTGAACGCCGGTGTGAATGGCACGTATGCGGCTGCCCTGACCATCGGTGTCATGGGTGCAGATGAGTCGTTGGCGAAGGTTCCGAGCGCGGCAGGTGGCTCGGCGAGCGTTGGTGTGAGCAACAGATCCCATCCGTCCGCCCACCATTGTTGGACGGCTCGGCGGAACTCGACCGTGGCTGCGAGCGCAAGGGCGTAGTCGATGGCGTTGACGTTTCGTGCAAAGGCCACCTGGGCGCGGTTGACGGGTTCGACGTCGTCGTCGGTCAGCAGCCGGCCGAGTTGCGACTCGATCCGACGCACGGTGACGCCCATGTTGGTGCTCCAGAGTGCAGAGAAGCGTCGGGCGAAGTCGCGGCTTGCCAAGGCGGCAGGAAAGCCGTGTTCGACATTGTGCCCGAGCGATTCGAGGAGGGCCGCGGCAGCGAGAACTGCTGCACGGCACTCATCGTGCAGCGCAGCGCCCAACGGGTGGGCGTCGAGCAGGCCGATCCGCAATCGCCCCGGTTCCGCACCGAGCTCGGCGACATACGGTCGTTGCGGCGCGGGTGCGATCACGGTGTCACCAACCCCGCGACCGCGCACTGCGTCGAGCAGGGCGGCGGTGTCGCGGACGGAGCGGCTGACGCACAACTCGACGCCGAGATTGCTCTCGTCTCGAAACGGGCCGAGCGTGATCCGGCCCTGCGAAGGTTTCAGGCCGACCAACCCGCAGCACGATGCGGGTATGCGGATCGATCCGCCGCCGTCGCTGGCGTGGGCGAACGGCACCAGACCAGCGGCAACTGCGGCGGCCGATCCGCCGCTGGAACCACCAGGAGAATGATCCAGGTTCCACGGATTGCGTGTCGGTCCCCAGGCCAGCGGCTCAGTGGTCGGCAAGCTGCCGAACTCGGGGCTGTTCGTGCGACCAGCGATGTTCAGGCCGGCTCGACGGAAACGTGTCACCAGCGTGGTGTCTGCCGGCGAGATCGGCATGGCATCCTTCAGAGCCCGGCACCCGTTGGTCAGCGGCTGCCCCTCGAAGTGAGCCCACAGGTCCTTCAGCAGAAACGGGACGCCGCGAAACGGGCCGTCGGGGAGCTGGGATGCCGCCTCGCGGGCTTCGTCGAACCAGCGAATGATCACCGCGTTGAGCGCTGGATCGACCGACTCGATCCGCTCGATCGCCGCGTCGATCAGCTCCGATGACGACACGTCGCCTCGCCGAATCAATGCGGCCTGGTCCACCGCGTCCATCCATCTGGTCTGTGTCGCGAGTGAGCCCATTGCGGCCGGTGAACCCATAGGGCCCTGTGTAGCACGTGGAATTAGGGTGACCGTTCGTCGTGTCCACCTCGCAAGCACACCCCTCGCCGTTGACCACTCGACAGGTGTGGCAGTCGGTGCCGGTTCGGCGTTTGCTGATCTGCAACGGCATTCTCTACTCGGGAATCGCCCTCCAGGCCACGGCGCTATTGAAGCAGGCGTACGACATCACCGGGCGCACGTCAGACCTCGGTTGGATGGGTCTCGCCGAGTTCCTTCCCATTATCTTGCTCGTGCTCGTCACCGGTTCGGTCGCGGACCATTTCAACCGCAAGGCAATCGCGCTGGTCACCGTCGGCGCCGAGGTGGTGACCTCGGCCGCGCTGATGTTCTACGCGCTCACCAAACCGACGTCTGTCGTTCCCCTGTTCGGAATCGCGTTCGCGTTCGGAATTGCTCGCGCTTTCCAGGCGCCGGCGATGCGGTCTATGCCGCCGATGGTTGCTCCTGTCGGTGCACTCCCCAAGGTGATCGCCCTGTACTCGGCGGTATGGACCGGGGCGATCATCGTCGGTCCGGCGATCGGAGGCTTCCTGTACGCGGTCGATCCGTGGGTGGCCTACCTGGGCGCGACAATTTTGATCTTCGGCAGCGCACTGGTGTTGTCGGTGCAAACCTTTGTTCGCGAGCCGCTGCCGCCGGACCCCGACAACCGGCCGACGCTGCGTTCCGCGATGGAGGGTCTGGTGTTCATCCGCCGAACCCCCGTGCTGCTGGCAGCCATCGCCCTCGACTTGTTCGCAGTCTTGTTCGGAGGGGCCGTGGCGTTGATTCCCGTGATCGCCAAGGACCAGCTCGGCGTCGGAGACGTTGCCTATGGATGGTTGCGGGCCGCCCCTGGCTTCGGAGCTGCGGCGATGGCATTGGTGATGGCGGCGCGGCCGGTGCGGCGACACGTCGGCAGGACCTTGCTGACGGTTGTCGCGGTGTTCGGCATTGGCACGGTCGTCCTCGGCGTCACCCGCAACTACCTCGTGGCCTTCCTCGCCCTCGTCGTGTTGTCGGCGGCCGACATGGTCAGCGTGTTCATTCGCGGCTCACTGGTTCCATTGGTGACGCCCGACGAGAAGCGCGGCAGGGTGCTGGCCGTCGAGTCGGTCTTCATCGGCGCGTCAAATGAATTGGGAGCGTTCGAGAGCGGCATGGTTGCACAGGCCATCGGCACGTCGGCCACCGTCATTGGTGGTGGTGTTGCGACGATCGCGGTCGTCGGCATCTGGTGGTTTGCGTTTCCATCGTTGCGGTTGATCGACCGCTTTGAAGAACTCGATCGCGACTCGACTGACTCGTCGTGATGGTGGTGACTCGACCGAGTCACGGTGAAGCTCATCAACCAGGCGCAGCATTACTGATGTCGCCCGGAAGCTCACCGAACGTTGTCAGCACCGACCGGATCGCTGCATTGTCGACACCGGCGATCAAGGGTGTTGCCGCGGAACTGGTGATGTTCCAGACCCACAAGTCGCTCGGCCCGTCGCATCCGGTCGTCCGGACCGACAGCACCAGTTGCTGGGCGTCGAGCCAGCCAACCGGTTCGGTCCACATCGCCGCGAAGGCTGCCGGCTGATCGATCACGACGCCCGCGTTGGACATCTGTGTGCGTGTGAGCCCGCTGCACGCTCCGAGTCGCCAGGCGATCGCTGCGTTCGCGGTCGTGCCAACGGTCAGCTTGGCAATCGGTTCGATGACCTGGGTGATGTCGGTCAAGGCGAGCGCTGGCAGATCGAGGGCATGAACGTGGAAGGTGCCGTTGCGGTGATCGTGCACGAAGTAGACGCGCGCTCCCGACGGGTCTGGGCCGATCTCGGTGATGACGGTGGTTGGTTGATCGAGTTGAGCGATCAATTGCGGGTTGTCGCCGCGATTGCTGGCGACGAACAGTCCCGCGGTGCCGTCCGCGGCTTGACCGGCGGCGAAGATGTTCTTTCCGGCCGGATGGTAGACGGCCACGTCGGTGCGTTCGAGAAAGCTGATGTCAGTGCGGGTATCAGGTTGGCCGGCCGTGCGCCACAACAGGTGGTTGTCGGCAACAGCCGGAGCAATCAGCGCCTTGCCCGTGGGGTACGACCACGACACCCGAGTGTTGGTCGAGAAGTATCCCGAGGGCAGGGCCTGCGTGCCGTCGAAGACCGTCACCGAGTTCAGCAGCACTCGGTCGCCGGTCGGTGACCACCGGAACGGACCGACGTTGTCGAGCGTGAGTTCCGTCAAGCAACTAGAGATGCCCGTACCCGGTCCTGCGGTGTAGAGGCGGGTGCCGATCTCGAATGTAACTTCAGCGATTTGGGCAGGTGCCGAGAACACGCATGCGCCGGCGGGCAGCGCGATCGTGCTCGTCGCAACCTGCGGGTCGACCGAGATGGCGACGGTGGTGACGGGTACCGGCGGCACGGTGTTGCTCGGGGTGCCGAGCGGCGGCAAGGTTTGCGTCGTGCTGGAACCCCCATCGACGCTGCATCCTGCTGCCAGCATCGTGATGCCAATAGCGATGCACCCCAAGCGCTTCATTGCACGCAACGGTAGATCCCTCGTGCCAGGCTGGCGAGCAATGCCTGCCCTGCGGAACGCG
>JANOJI010000237.1:0-11558 GCA_031408175.1 Ilumatobacteraceae bacterium | reverse complement strand
GACGGATTGGCGGCCATCAGCAGGGACGTCACCACGACGACCGCGACGGCTAGCGCAGATTCAATGCCTACCGCTCGACGCAAGCGACCTCGATCGAAATCGATCCCAGCGGCCCCGACGGAGGCGGGGGACAACGACAGGTCGGCACCATTCGATCGCGTGTGGCGCGTGCCCGTGCCGTGTTGGCCGAGGAAGTCCGAGCCGCCGAAGCGTCGTAGACCTCACGGTCCGTGGAGCTTGGGAAGTGTGATTGTCGACGCGTCGGGAGCGGAGTTGAGAAATCTCGACGGATTCTGGCCAGTGGGTCGTCGGAAGGACGACCCACCGGCAAACGAGCGAGAGGAGAAGAGAGGGTGTCGTGCGCTCGTCTATCTGTTAGGTCGCTCGTCGAGGTTCGGTAGTTCCCGAGTTTCTTGGAGTTTAGGAGACCACCACGCTGAACACGTGTGAGCCGATCACGCCCAGCAATGCGCCGACTACTGCGCCGCCGACCACGTCGGAGGGATGATGGATACGCACGTAGGCGCGGCTGACGGCGACGATCGCTGCTATCGAATACCAGACTGGTGCCAGCGCCTGACCGGTGGCGGTCGTGAGGATCGCGGCGGCGAAGAAGGCGGCCGAAGCGTGACCGCTCGGGAAGCTCGATGTCGATGGCCGCCGCACAGGGAAGCGAGGATCACCTGCCTTGGTGGGGCGAGTCCGGCGGAACAGCCGCTTCACACCCTGATTGACGATCAAGCTCTCGGCACCGATCAGTGCGGACATCGCCAGCGACTGACGCACCGCAGATGGGTCGATGATCGCCCGACCAATTCCGATCAGGTGCCAGATCCCGCTGAAGTCACCGAGAAAGCTCGCTGCCTTGAAGACTGGGTCGGCCACTGCGTTGCCGCGTAGCCGCTCGAGCTGATCATCGCACCAACGGTCGAATGAATCGACCGCGCTCACGCGACGAGCGCGGCGTGTTGCAGTGGCGCTTCGGTCGCGGCCAACGCGGGGTCGCCACCGAATGCTGGGCACCACTGCTGAAACGAGCAGGACGAACACAGCGGGCCTTGCCGCGGCTGGAAGTTGCCCGTGGTACAGGCTCGTTCGACGGCCTTCCACACAGCGGTCGTCCGTGTCGTGATGAACTTCACTGATTGCGCCGAGGGCAGCGCCGTGATGGTCTCACCGGTTCGCAGGTACATCAGCCGGATGGCCGAAGGACGTCGGCCCAGCACCTCCTCGCACAGGAAGGAGTAGAAGTGCACGCCGGCCAGACGTCCTTGCTCGTACTTGAGGCCAGGGGCGCGACCCGTCTTGTAGTCGGTGACCACCAAGCCACCGTCGGCATCGAGCTCGAGGCGGTCGATGATGCCGCGCAGCGCCAGCGAGCCAACCTGCGCTTCGAGCCGAATCTCGAGGCCGATCTCGCGAATCGCTGTCGGGTCCTCCATTCGAAAGTACGCCTCGACCAGCGACCAGGCGTCGGCGACGAACGTTTGCTGCTGTGCGTCGTCGAGGTTGAGCAGGGTGAACTCGGGGTCGATCGAGTACTCGTCGACAGCCTGTTGAAAGCACAACTGCGCGGTGTCAACGGTGCGCTGAGCGGCTGGATACATGAACAGCAGTTCGAGGATGCGATGAACCAACGAGCCCTTGGTCATGTGCGGGCTGGGCGACTCGGGAAGTCGCTCGATGCTGGCGAACCGGAATGCCATGGGACACGAGGTGAACGCCTCCACGCGACTTGGCGAAAGGCTTGTTGGCACCGGGTACATGCCCCCATCGTAGAGAAGGGGTGCGCGACAGTGGACGATTGTCGCGTTGGGCCAGCTAGATGGATGCGGCGATCAGCTCGGCGATCATCTCGGGGTGAGTCATCGGGCCGAAGTGATCGAGCTCGTCGAGCTGCAGGTAGGTGCCGTTGGGAAGATGCTCGGCCACGGGACCTGAGTGATGGGCCGGTGAGTCAGGGGATGGCAAGCCGCACACCACCAGCACCGGAACCGTGATCTCTGGGAGCAGGTCCCACGTGTGCTGATTCCTGCTCATCTCGAATGTCGTCGCTTCGAGTTCGGGCAGACACTTGATGTGAACCTGGCCGTCGCCGCCCTCCCGGAAACCGTGGCGCACGTAGGCGTCGAGCGCGGCCGGAGTGAAGCGCCCCAGCGGTTGCTTGGATGCGAAGTTGGCGATCGCCGCGTCGTAGGACGCGAACGTGGTTCGTCGACGGCGTGCCCCCTCGGCAAGTTGGGGTGGGCTGTCGTCTGCCACCAACGGAGGGAACACGATCGGCTCGTAGACCACGAGGTGCGAGAACAGGTCGGGATGGCGATGGGCGACCATCAGCAGACAAGCGCCACCCATCGAATGACCGAAGGCCGGCAGCGGGCGAGTGAGACTGAGAGCCACCGCCTCTGCATCGTCGGCATACCTGTTCCAATCGATGTCCACATGCGGAGGCTGCGGCGTATCGCCGTGACCTCGAAAATCAAAGGCGATCGAATGGAACAGCGGCGCCAGCGCCTCCGCGACGGGCAGGTAGCAACACCCGTGGAAGCCGGTCGCATGCGAGAGCAGCACAGCCGGTCCGGTCGCGCCACGACCGGCGAGGTCGTGCACGGCGACGTCGACGCCGTCGGTGGAACTGACGATCATCAGTCGTTGTTGCGCTTGCGTCGGCGACGCCACCACATCGAAAAGATTCGGTCGATGGCTGCGCCGAGGAACACAGCGACCAGGAGCGACCAGCGAATCGTGGTGTCCTTCTCGAAGACGAGGAAATCGATCTTCTGCTCTTCGCCGTTCTGCAGAAAGAAGACGACGAACAACACGACGACAACTGCCAGCCCGATCAGGGTGACGCTGGGGCCGTTGCGGCCACTTGCGGCCGTTTGTTGGCCATCGGTCGCGCCGCGGAACTCATCGTTCATGGTCATGCTCCTTGTTCGGACATGTCACTACCACATGTTGCATCAATCATGCACCGGGCGACTTCAGTTCACGCGGCAATCCGAGCAGGCGTTCACGATTGATGACTCCGGCCCTCATACGGGGCGCCAGTCATCAAGCGCTTTGGTGATCCAGGTGCGCTTGACGACTCCGGCCCCGTATAGGGGGGCGAGTCATCAAACGCAGTGGGAGCTGGTGCACGTCGCGTGGGTCCGCTCCGCTCGCCAGGAGAGCACGTTGTTCGGAAAATGTCGAACGGATTGGAACCAATCGCTGCCGGAGAGCGACTCGAATGACATGGATTGCTTTCGGTGGCGTGACGCGCTCTCGGCGATGGCGGACAGCGAGCCGGCCGAGATCGACGAACGCCTCGTTGCCGCTCATGTGGCGCGATGCTCAGGGTGCCGGCAGTACAAGGAGATGGTCGAAGCATCACCATCCATGGTTCGAATCGGTGCGGCGACCGAGATGCCGGATCTGTCGAAGACGATTTCAAAGCTCACCGCCGCTGCCGACCGGGCGGCCCACTGGAGCATCCTTCGGGTCGTGCTCGCGGTTGTCGCCGCACAGGTCATCGCCTTTGCCCTGCCCGCGCTGGTGCTTGGCGAAGAACAAGACACTCCGACCCATGCGGCGCGTCACGTCGGTGCGTTTGGTGTGGCGTACGGCGTTGCCCTGCTGGTTGTTGTGGCACGTCCGGCGAGAGCGCGCTCGATCCTGCCAGTCGCGATGGTGCTTGCCGGGGCGCAAGTGCTCGCCGCAATCGTCGACCTGGCAACGGGTCGCATCCCTCTGGTCGGCGAGGCTCGCCACATTCCGCAGATCGTCAGCGTGTTCCTGATCTGGTTCCTCGCCGTGCCGTCCACACGACGCGGTGATGCACAGGCGGAGCCCGCCAAGGTTCCCCGGTTGGAGATCGTCGACCGGTCGCGTCGCACCGGCTGAGCTGCGTCAGTCGTCGGTTTCGCGTTGCGGCCCCTGGCGCAATCGGCTCATCGAGCAGTCGAGCGCGTCAGGATCACTGACGGCGTTCCACAGCGTTTCGAGCCACCATGTCGCGCCCGCCTCGGCCCATGCCGCCGGCGAATGTTCGCTCCACGCGCCTTCGACGATCACCTCGAACTCTCGATCGGGTAGCTGCACCTGCTGCAACTCCTCCAACGTGCATTGACGTGCGCTGCCATCTTCGACCACCTGCGGAATCAAGCCATCGCACGCGAGCGCACGCGACATCGACTTCTTGGAGCCGAGTGCACCGACGCACCAGATCGGCACGCCCGGCTGTTGGATGGTGTGGCCGATCGTCGGGAAGTCGCTCGGCCCGATCGTGTAGTGCTTGCCGTGGTGAGTGAATGGTTGGCCCGCCCACAACCCGCGAACGATGTCCAGCCCTTCATCGAGCAACTCGCCGCGTAGCACCTTGTCGGTCTCTTCCCCGAATGCCTCGTAGCCGCTATCAGGTGAACCGAGTCCAACGCTGACGATCACCCGCCCCTTCGACAACCGATCGACGGTGGCCACCTGGCCGGCGAGCTCCCATGGTTTGCGGCGGGGAAGTGGCGTCAGCATGGTTCCCAATCGCAGCGTCTTGGTACGGCACGCGGCCACGGCCAGGGACACCCATGCATCGACACCCCACACCGGCTCCCACACGAACAGTCCATCCCAGCCATGCAGTTCGGCGACCGCCGCGAGCTCGCCGATCTCGGCGGCATCTGCCCACGGAACAACAAATCCGAACCTCATAGCGCCATCATCGCGCTTCGGACAGAGGGCGTGCGACCGGCACGCCGGGGATGAAAGGCGGTACCGGGCAATTACAGTCTCTGCCATGGACTTCCAGCTGGCCGACGCGGACGATCCTCGCCGTGTGGCTGTGCGGGAATGGCTCGACTGCCATCCGAACCCGACGAACAGTCAGCTGGCAGACGTCGGCTACGTGGCCCCACAATGGCCCTCGCCGTGGGGTCTCGGCGCAGACCCGATTCACCAACTGATCATCGATGACGAGTTGTCGAAGGCCAAGATTCGCCGGCCGGTGAACCCGATCGGTATCGGGTGGGCGGGCCCGACCCTGCTGTACGCCGGCACCGAGGCGCAACAGAAGCGGTATCTCGCGCCCATGCTCTCGGGCGAGGAGTTCTGGTGCCAGCTGTTCAGCGAAACGGGTAGCGGCAGCGATCTGGCCAGCCTCGGCACCCGAGCGGTGCGAGACGGCGACGAGTTCGTGGTCAATGGTCAGAAGATCTGGACCAGTGGCGCGCAGCACGCGGCGTTCGGCATCCTTCTCGCCCGCACCGACCCTGACGTCGCCAAGCACAAGGGCATCTCGTACTTCATCTGCCCGATGCACGCCACCGGCATCGAGATTCGCCCGATCACCGAAATGACCGGTGGGCACACATTCAACGAAGTGTTCTTCACCGACGTTCGCATCCCGGCAAGCAACCTGGTCGGCGAGCTGAACGACGGGTGGCGCCTTGCCAAGGTCACGCTGGGCAACGAGCGCATCTCGCTCTCGACGGGCGGTGTGTTGTGGGGCAACGGTCCGACCGCGCTCGAACTGATCGCGTCAGTCGCCGATCAAGGCCCGGTCACCGACCCGCACATGCGCCAACGACTTGCCGACATCTACATCGAGCACACCGTGCTCGACCTCATCCGTCTGCGCACGTTGACAGCCCGGCTGAAGGGGCAGCAACCCGGCCCAGAGGCCAGCATTCGTAAGATCCTCGCCGACGAGCATGGCCAACATGTCATGACGTTGGCCCGGGATCTGGTCGGTGCTGCCGCGATGCTGACGGGCGGGGACGGCTTGCAGGAGTTCGTGCCGGGCACCGACACCAAAGGTCTGGGGCCCGACAAGCCCGCAGGGGGTCTGTTGCACCCCGGCTGGTACGACGGTTACCTGTTCAGCCAGGCGCTGACGATCGGCGGTGGCACGGGCGACGTGCAGCGCAACATCGTCGGCGAGCGGGTTCTGGGGTTGCCGCACGATGTCGACGTGACCACAGGGATGAGTTGGGCCGACGCACAGCGGGCCAGCGGTCGGGTCTCGTGACCGATCTGCTGCAAGCGGCACGCGACGTCGGCGAGTTGGTCGAAGCCCATGCCGACAAGGCAGAACGCGACAGACGCCTGCCGAGGCGAGTCGTCGACGCACTCCGAAACGCACAGCTGATGCGGATGTGTGTGCCCGCCATCTATGGCGGACCCGAGGCCGATCCCGTCACCATGGTGCAGGCCATCGAAGCGGTCTCGATCGCCGATGGCGCCGCTGGCTGGGTGACGATGATCGCCAGTACGACCTCGTCGCTCAGTCTGTTCCTCCCCGGTGAATGGGCGGACAAGATCTACGCCGACCGCCGAACGATCACCTGCGGAGTCGTCGCGCCCAACGGCACGGCGGTCGCTGTCGACGGCGGTTGGCTGGTTGACGGACGATGGATGTGGGGGAGCGGCGCCCATCACTGCCAATGGATCACCGGAGGCGTCAGAACAGACGATGGCGAACACCACGTGATGTTCTTCGAGGCAGAGGACGTCACGATTCACGACACCTGGCACACCAGCGGCCTGCGCGGAACGGGCTCCAATGACTTCAGCGTTTGCCAGGCCGTGGTGCCTGCCGGTCGCAGCGTGCAGTTGGGCAGACGAAGTCATCTCGATTGCCCTTTGGCGGCCTTTCCCAACTTCACCCTGCTCGCCATCGGCGTCGCCGCCGTCACCCTGGGTATCGCTCGTCGGGCGATCGACGAGTTCGTCGAATTGGCGGTCGAGAAGCACCCGCAATACAGCCAGCGCACGATCGCCCAGATGGGCACCCCGCAATCGGAACTAGCCAAAGCCGAAGCAGCAGTGCGCTCGGCTCGCGCCTTCCTCCTCGATGAGGTCGAAGCGGCATGGCAGGCGGTGTGCCAAGGTCATGAGGTCGGTGTCGACTCCCGTGTGCGCATCCGTCTGGCCGGCGCCAACGCTGCAGAAGCGGCCACACGGGCGGTCGATTCGGTGTACACAATGGGCGGTGGGACGTCGGTCTTCGAGTCGAGTCAGTTGCAGCGATGCTTGCGCGACGTGCACGTTGCGACGCAGCACATCATGGTTGCACCGCGGCTGTACGAGACCCTCGGCAAGAGCTTCTTCGGCGCTGATGTCGATTCGAGGATGCTGTAGTGGAAGCGATCTCGCTGGAGCGATGTGACGACGTTCTGATCGCGACGATCTCGCATCCGTCCTCTGCGGTGAACGCCGTCGATGGGATGCTGCACGACGACTTCGCCGAACTGTTCCGCGTGTTGAAACGCGAGGGCGAGGCTCGGGCAGTGGTGCTGACCGCACGCGGTCGGGCTTTCTCCGCTGGCGGTGACTTCGACTGGTTTCCGGAGTTGCGAGCCCCCGACGTTCTCGACCGCCTGCGGCGCACGGCGAAGCAGATGATCTGGGATCTGCTCGATGTCGAAGTGCCGATCGTCTGCGGGCTCAACGGCTCGGCAGCGGGACTCGGTGCGTCGATCGCGCTGCTCTGCGATGTGATCGTGATGAGCGAACTGGCCGTGATCGTCGACCCGCATGTCAACGTCGGCCTCGTCGCCGGCGATGGTGGCACGGCGGTGTGGCCATGGTTACTCGGGCCGCTGGCGGCCAAGCGCCATCTCCTGCTGGGCGAACCTCTGCGCGCCGATGAGGCGCTGCGGCTTGGTGTGGCGGCGGAGGTGTGCGCACCCGACGATGTGCGCAGTACCGCTGTGGCGTGGGCCAATCGGCTTGCTGCGCAACCCCCGCTGGCTGTACGTGGCACGAAGGTCGCTCTCAATGCCCATTTGAAGCGGGCGCTCCTCGACAGCTTCGATCTGTCGGTGGCATTGGAGATCCCGTGCTTCACGTCCCGCGATCACGACGAAGCGTTGCGGGCGATCAAAGAGGGTCGTCCAGCCAGGTTCGAGGGTCGGTGATGGACGCGATCGCCGCATTGATGACGACGCGAGCCATTCGGCGATTCACCGACCAACAGGTCGACATCGCGGACATCGAGACCTGTCTGCGCGCAGCACAGCAAGCGCCGAGTGGCGGCAACCTGCAGCCGCAGCACTACGTGGTCGTGACCGATGCCGAGCCTCGCCGCGCGCTGGGGGAGTTGTATCGGCAGGCTTTCGATCGTTACGAGCGCACCCTGCCGGAACCCGCTTCGTTCCGCGACCCCGCCACCGAGGCGTCGTGGAGGCGTACTCGTGAGGCCAGCCGCTATCTGGCCGACCACATCGGTGAGGCTCCCGTACTGGTGTTGTTCCTGCAGCCGCTGCTCGCTTGGACGCCGTACGACGACGACGGTCCAATGGACATCGGCCGGCTCGACGCCAGTGTCTATCCAGCGGTCCAGAACTTCTGTGTTGCGGCCCGCACGCTCGGCCTCGGGACCGCATTGACGACCGTTGTTCGAATTCATACAAGCGAGGTGCTGGCGTTGCTCGGCATTCCCGAGGATCGGTTCGAGATCGCCGCACTCGTTCCCGTTGGGTACCCGACCGGGCACTTCGGAGTTGCGACCCGAAAGCCGGCAGCGGTGGTCACCCACTGGAACGCGTGGGGTAACAAGCGACGCTGAGCTCGGGTGTCAGCTATGCCGAGGCACCGCCGTAGCGCCGCAGCCCACGCTTCCAACACCATCGCGATACGACGAGGAGGATTGCGGTGAAGCACATCATCACGACCACCGACTGCCATGCCAGACGACCGGTCACGGCCTCGGACGGGACAGTGATCGCGAATGCGAGTGGGATGATGAACGTCAACCCGTACCGCAGCCAACTGGGGTAGATGCCTACCGGGTATTGGCCGGCCCGGAACAGACCGTCGAACAGTTCCTGTACCTCGTTCATCCGTACCAGCCAGAACGACGCCGAGGCAAGCATCAGCCAGAAGCAGTAGATGGATACCAGCCCGCTGAGCAACAAGCCGACGAACGCGACCACGTGGTGCCATTGTGTTGTCGAGCGCATCTGCACCAACGCGACCACGAGCACCGCCATGCCGACCAGCACGTCGGTGAGTTGCCAGAAACGAACATCGCGGACACTGACCAAAAGCTGAGCATCCGCTGGCTTGGTCAAAGCGAAATCGAGCTTCCCCTGACGAACGTCTTCGACCACGCGCTGCATGTTCGGTTGGATGAACGTGCGGATGACGCCGCCGACAAGAGTGAACACTCCCATCACAGCGAGGAGTTGCGGTCGGTCCCATCCGCCGAGTTCGTCGGTCTTCGAGAACACCACCGCAAGGATGACCAGACCTGTGCCGACGGTCAGTAGCGACTGGATGAGTTGCAGGAAGAAGTTGATGCGGTACTGCAGCTCGTTCATCACGCCGACCCGCAGGAATGTGGCGGTCAGCCGAACGCGGCCGCCGCGCTGCCTGTTGCCGGCCACGTTCATCCGCCCACCGAACTGAAGCGGCGTACAGCGCGCGGCCAGACGAGATAGAGCACCCCAACGCTGAACAGGATCCACGCCACTTGCATGCCGAGCCCGATGAAGAGGTCGCGATTTTGGATCGGCCCGGTGAGCGCGACGATCGGAAAGCTGAACGACCACCGGAAGGGGAAGTACCACGTCAACGTTTGGAACCATTTAGGCAGCAGTACCAGCGGAAACACCCGGCCCGACAGCAGCATCTCGCTGAGGTAGTAGGCCTCGAAGATCGCCGCGACGCGGGTCGTCCAGAACGTGATCAGGCCCAACGACCATTGCATGATCGCCCGAATGAGAAATGCGCCCCAGATGGCGAAGAAGAACACGACGCATTGCAGCAATGACGGGCTCAGCGTTGGACGGAACAGCAGCACCAGCACGATCGCGATCGGAATCCACAGCAGCAGCACGACCAGCTTCCAGCCCATGAATCCGGCAATGTCCTCGTGGATCGGATGAACCGGTTTCATCAACTGCGTGGCGAACGTTCCGTCCTTGATCCGTTCCTCCCAGGCGAACGGAGTCAGCACGATGTTCATGTTTCTCACGAGCGTCCAGACGATGTAGTACGCGGCGAATCCGCCGGGCGTCAGCCCGTCGACCGACCCGCCCTGAGCGCGGGCGATGGTAGACCAGACGACGAGATAGACGACGGGCTCGGCGATCATGCCGATCATGTAGAAGTAGTTCGCAGCGCGGTATTGGAACTGCTGCAACGTCCACGCGCGCATGTGCGCGGCGTACAGCGTGATCACGGCGAGTCGTGGGTGTTGGCGAAGAACTGCTCGATGACGTCATCGATCGGCGGGTCTTCGATGGTCAGGTCGACGACGTCGTGTTCGGCCAGCAGACGTGCGGTTGCCGATGCGGTGTCGGCGCGCGCGGCGAGGATGGTGATCTCCTCGCCGTCTGCAAGTCGGGCCGTGATCGTGCGTTGTGTCGTGAACCGCTCGGACAACGTCGACAGGTCGCCGTCGAACACCAACTGTCCGTGGTGGATGACGATGACGCGTTTGCACAGCGCCTGCACATCGGCCATGTAATGACTTGTGAGGATCACGGTCGCGCCGTAGCGGTTGTTGTAGTCGGCGACGAAGCTTCGGATACGTCGCTGCATGGTGATATCGAGCCCGATGGTCGGCTCGTCGAGGAACAAGACCTGCGGTCGGTGCAGCAAGGCACCGGCGATCTCCATCTTCATCCGCTCGCCAAGCGACAGGTTGCGAACGGGCTTGGTCACGAGGTCCTCGATGTCGAGCAGTTCGATCAACTCGTCGCGCAGCGCGACGAACTGTGGTCGAGGAATGCGATAGACGGCCCGGTTGAGCTCGAACGAGTCGAGTCCGGGCAAATCCCACTGCAGTTGATTCCGATTGCCCATGACAAGTGTGATCTGGCGCAGCAACTCGGCTGGTCGTCCTTTCGGCTCGAAGCCGAGAACTCGGCACTGGCCGCCAGTCGGGTGCAGCAGGCCCGACAACATCTTCAGTGTGGTCGTCTTGCCAGCACCGTTAGGGCCGAGGAAGCCGACGACTTCGCCCGGTTCGATTGTGAAGGAGACCGAGTCGACCGCTGTGACGTCCTTGGTCTCGCGATGCACGAGGCTTCGGATCGAGGCGCGCAGACCCTGCTCGCGCACCGGGACTGTAAAGGTCTTGGACAGATCGTCCACCTCGATGATGGCCACGGGCAACATCCTGCCCCATCAAGTCCGAGATCGCCGAGGATTTGCGCTCAGCATCATCTGGTGGCATGCCCGCTAGCGTCGGCGGCGTGCCAGGGAGTCTTATCGACGACAAGATCGACGCGCTGCAGCTCGAACTGCGCCGTCTCGGCCGTGTCGTGGTTGCCTTCAGCGGTGGAGCCGACAGTTCGTTTCTTGCCGCTGTCGCTCATCGCGTACTGGCCGGCGATGCGCATGCCGTCACCGCGGTGTCTCCATCGCTTGCAGGCGACGAGGAAGTCGATTGCCGTGCGCTTGCCGAGGAGTGGGGTCTGCACTGGACGCCGGTCGTCACCCACGAAATGGAACGCGCCGCGTATCGCATCAACGACACCGACCGTTGCTATCACTGCAAGGCCGAGTTGATGGACGTCGTCGGGCCGATCGCCGATGCCACCGGAGCGACTGTGGTGCTCGGCGTCAACCTCGAC
>JANOJI010000233.1:0-4896 GCA_031408175.1 Ilumatobacteraceae bacterium | reverse complement strand
CAGCCCGGCCTCTTCGATGCGGTTGCGGGCCAGGCCCAGTGTGAGTGCCGAACCGAAGATCGGGAAGCTCAACTCGCGCAGCAAGTAGTGCAAGGCGCCGACGTGGTCTTCGTGGCCATGTGTGGCGACGACCGCTTCGATCCGGTCGGCGTTCTCGCGCAGCCAGGTGAAGTCGGGCAACACCAGGTCGATGCCGTGCATGTCGGGATCGGGGAACATCAGCCCGACGTCGATCAACAGCACGCGGTTCTGTTGCTCGATAGCCATGCAATTGCGGCCGATCTCACCGAGACCACCCAGGAAGATCACGCGAACTGGGTCAGCCATCAGCAAGCACCGCTCTCGTCAGGTGCCGGATCACAGTGGGCGGTCGGGAAACGCATCTCTCCATCGTTGCAGGTTGGCCCATACCTCGAGCGCTCGCGCTTCGACGAAGGCCGGCGCATCGCCCATGGGTAGGCGCGCCTGGCCGACCGGAACACCGAGGTGGCGCATCATCGCCTTGGTCGGCAGCGGATTGGGTGCGTCGTCACCGGTCTCGAACGCAAAACTCTCCAGCATGCGGCTGTTGACCAGGCGAGCCCCTTCGGTATCGCCTTTTTCCCAGAGGTCGAACATCTCCTGGTGATCCTCCCCGGTCCAGTGCGTGGCGACACCAACCGTGCCGACGATGCCACTGGCCAGCAGCGGCAACGTCATGATGTCGTCGCCGCTGTACGCCTCGCACCCCGCTGGCAATGAACTGATCAGGGCCGCTGTTTCTCCCGGATTGGCCGCAGCGTCTTTCAAGGCGACGATGTTGGGAACTTCTCGGAAGAGCCGCAACAACGTGGCCGTGTTGATCTTGCGGCCGGTGCGGATGGGAATGTCGTAGAGCATTACTGGGAGATCGCTGGCGCCGGCGATCGCGCGCATGTGGGCTTCGATACCCGCCTGCGAAGGGCGGTTGTAGTACGGACACACCGCCAGTACTGCGGCGGCTCCGAGGCGCTTGGCTTCCTGTGTCAGGTGAACCGAGTGACGCGTGTCGTTGGTGCCGGTCCCGGCGATCACGGGAATGGTCACGGCTTCGATCACCGTGGCGAACAGTGAGAGCCGCTCGTCGTCGTTCAGCGTGGGTGCCTCGCCCGTTGTGCCGGCAATCACCAGGCCGTCGTTGCCATGGTCTTGCAGATAGCGAGCCAGCACCCTCGCGGCATCGAGATCGAGGCCTCCGTCACGGTCGAATGGTGTCACCATCGCGCTGAGCACGCGTCCGAATCGAGCCATGGCGCAATCGTAGATGACCCGTGCGGTCGAGATACGGTCGGTTCATGAAGCTCTGGGCACTGCGGTGCGGCGATCTGCGCACCGATGTCGGCGGGCTCGTGGCCGGCGACCTTGCCGAGCTGACTGGCGAGTCATGGGACTACGACGACTCGTTCGACCTCGCGTCAGGGCTG
Organism: Ilumatobacteraceae bacterium; assembly: GCA_031408175.1. Lineage (GTDB taxonomy): Bacteria > Actinomycetota > Acidimicrobiia > Acidimicrobiales > Ilumatobacteraceae > JAENVT01. Next base: position 3,454 of record JANOJI010000233.1, on the reverse strand, counting down.
CAACTGATCTCGACACCAGGCCACACGCCTGGCCATCAGGCGCTCCTGGTCTCGTTCACCGATGGCCGCCGATTCGTGTGCGCCGGAGACGCCGCGTACACACTGCAAGCAGTCGTTGAACACCACGTCACGGGTCGACCGACTGATGCCGACGAGGCCCTCGCCAGCCTGCGCCGACTCACCGATCTCGACGCCGACATCCTCACCGCCCACGACATCGATCAATGGCGCGATGTCAGCGACGCATCCCTGATCCACTCGGCGTAGACCGAGTGCCCTTCCGGCTGCCGGTTGTCCCACGATGACCGTCTCGGCCACGGTGGCGGCGCGACCGCTACTGCGGCAGGCGGGCCCACATCAGGATTCGCCGGAACGGGAAGAAATGTGGCTCGTTGTAGCCCAGCACGCGCAACAACGCCTTCTCGTAGTCCCCGACGAACGCGGCAAAGGCCTCGTGATCGAGACGTTTCTCGAACCGGGTCAGCATCGTGCCACGCACCCATTCGACAACGAGGTGGCTACTCGGCAGCACATGCGGATAGACCTGCAGCCGAACGTGCTGACGTTCGAAGCCGAGGTCGTAGAGAATCTGCGCGTAGACCTCGGGCTGCAGGACATATGCCTGCACCGGGTCGAGCGGCGGCCCGGCGGGGCCGAACATCGAGAGGTACGGCTCGCGCTCGGCAACGCGGCGTGCGACCACGTGCGAGGGCATGTCGGCATTGGCCGGAACCTGGATGGCGATCTGGCCGCCGGGCCGAAGTGCGGCGGACCATCGCCCGATCACATCGACGTGGTTGGGAAGCCATTGCAGGCTGGCCGCTGCGAGCACGAGATCGACATCGCCTGACGAGGTCCACTCACCGATGTCGCCGTATTCGAAGCGCACCGAAGCCGAGCGATGCTCGACCGTCTTGTCGAGCATCGCTTGCGAGTTGTCGACGCCGAGCATCTCGCTCACATCGAGTTTCCCGGCAGCCAGTGCCGTCAGTTCGCCAGGCCCACAACCAAGGTCGACCGCCCGCCGGATCGCACCGGGCTCGATGAGCGCCAGCAGATCGTGAAAAGGTTGCGCTCGTTCGGCTGCGAAGCGGCGGTATTGCTCGGGGTTCCAGTCAGTCACAACCTGTATTGTACTTGTATTTTTTAAGCCTGTGGCAAACTCTGTTCGGGCTTGAGCCAAGGGGAATCATGAGTACCACTGTCCGCGAATCGACTGTGCCTTCGAAAGGGTTGAAGGGGGGCTCGCTCGGGCTTGTTGCGGTCATCGTGATCGGGGTGGCCTCGACGGCCCCCGGATACAGCCTTGCAGCGAGCATCGGGTTCGTCACCGACGAGGTCGGTGTGAAGGCGCCGTTCATCATGCTGTTCGCCTTCGTGCCGATGGCCTGCATCGCAGCTGCCTTCTACTACCTGAACAAGGCCGACCCGGATTGCGGCACCAACTTCACCTGGGGCGTGCGGGCGTTCGGCCCCAAAGCCGGTTGGATCGCTGGATGGGGGTGCATCGTCGCCGATCTGGTGATCATGCCGAACCTTGCCGGCGTGTCCGGCCAGTACCTGATGCTGTTGTTCAGCGAGAGCCTTGCCAACAACATTTGGCTGACTACCTTCATCGGCATCCTGTTCATCCTGGCGATGACTTGGATCTGCTGGAAGGGCATCGAGCTGTCGGCACGTTCGCAGGTCATCCTGCTGAGCACGGAGCTGATTGTCCTGGCGTTGTTCGCGGTGATCGCCATCAGCAAGGCGTTCAGCGGAACGACCAAGACCGTCATCGTCGAGGGCGTCGAGACCACGTACAGCTCCGTCAAGCCGAGCCTGTCGTGGCTGTCACCGTCGGGCGTTTCCAGCAATGCGATCATTGCCGGACTGGTGCTCGCCGTGTTCATCTACTGGGGATGGGACACCTGCGTCTCGGTCAACGAGGAGGCCAAGGACTCCAGCACCACACCCGGGCGCGCTGCCGTCTGGTCGACGATCATCCTGCTCGCCATCTACCTCGTCTCGGCCTACGGCTCGGTAGGTCTGCTGGGCCCGGAGTTCGTCACCGACAACGCCGACGAGGCGATCTACGCCCTCGGCAAGGTGGCCCTCCCGACGTTCATGGTCAAACTGCTGGTGATCGCCGTCTTGACCTCGGCAGCGGCCTCGTGCCAGACCACGATCCTGCCGGCAACTCGCACAATGCTGTCGATGGGGTCTCATGGCGCAGCGCCCCCGAAGTTGGCCAGCATCGACACCAAGCGCCTCACCCCCGCCTTCAGCACATGGCTGTTCGGGTTCGGCTCGATCGCCTGGTACTTGCTGCTCGTTGTAGTCAGCCACAACACCTCGACCGACGCCTACAGCGCGTCGATCGCCGCCGTCGGCATGGCCATCGCCGTGTACTACGGGGTGTCGGGCATCTCCTGCATCTGGTACTTCCGTCGCTGGGTGATGAAGTCGGCAAAGAACTTCGTCATGATGGGTGTGCTCCCCGGATTCGGTGGGGTGGTGCTCATCTTCGTGTTCTGCAAGACCGTGTGGGATGCCCGCAACGCCGACTACGGGTACGGCACGCTGTTCGGCATCGGTACTGTGCTCGTCATCGGCACGATCCTGCTGGTCGCCGGTGTCCCGCTGATGATCTGGTGCAGCAGGAAGTATCCGAGGTTCTTCACCTTCCGCCCCGACCCGCCCGACGTCGTCAAAGACCCGAACAGCGAAGACACCCTCGCCGAGCCTCTCGGCACCTATGTGAAAGGCGGCAGATGATGGCAGCCGAACTGATCGCCGGCATCGGTGGCGATGGAAGCGGCACGGCGGCCGCGCGCACGGCCGCCCGCGTCGCCGACCTGATGAACGCGAAGCTGGTCTTGGTGTTCGGCTACGAGCCCTCGGCGCTCGGACCGCGGGGCGGACCGCTGGAGGAAGAGGTCCTGAAAGTCGGAGAACGTGCCGTCGAGGAAGTGCGCGCCGAGTTGGCCGCGACGTACCCGGATCTGGAGATCGAGTCCGAATTCGTCCAGGACCGCGCCGCCGACGCACTCATCCGCGTTGCCGAGGCCCGTCACGCCGAGGTCATTGCAGTCGGCCACGGACGTGGGGGCCCGCTGCGCGGTGCGCTGCTCGGCTCGATCACCTACGAGTTGGTGCACCGCGCTCCGCTGCCCGTGCTGGTTGTTCCCGACGACCCCGACGACGACTGATCGCTCACCATCCATTATGGTCTGACAACCAGACCAGGCATGCCAGACCAGGCATGCCAGACAGACGCGGAGGAGGCGACATGGTGATCAGCGGCCACAACCGTGTTGTCTCGTGCGACCGTCGCCGCGCTGTCGGACCTCGATGAACACTCCGTTTGCTCCGGTCAAGCGGCGAACCATCTCGTCGGAGATTCGGGCACAGCTGCTCGAGGCCATCCGCACCGGCGAGCTGCAACCCGGCAGCCCCGTACCAGCGGAACGCC
>JANOJI010000212.1:0-2112 GCA_031408175.1 Ilumatobacteraceae bacterium | reverse complement strand
CGCCGCTGCTCTCTCCCGCCTACGACGATGGCACCACCGAAGACGAGGTCGAGCAACGCTCGCTGGCCCTCTATGGCCTGACCCGGACGAGGCGTAGCGCCTAGGACCTCTGGCCGTATCTGCGACGAGTTCGCCACGGTTAGATGTGAGGGTGCACAGCAATCTCGTTGCGAGTGACGCCGAGCGTGATTCGAATCGGTTGATCGCATCCGTGGATCTGTTGTGGATCCCGCTGGGTGCAGGCCAGCGAGTGGTGCAGGCCAGTGGAAAGATGTTCGAGGCTGTATCGGCGTTGGTTCACCGGCGACGGCCTTGCGACCTGTACCACTCGGCTCTCGACATCATCGTTCCCGAAGGCCGCTATGTGATCGAGATGGCACCAATCCCAGATCCGCATGGAGTCCACCGAGGTGTCGTGGCCGAGGGCTCCGTCGGAATGAAGAGCGCAGGGTGGCTCCGGGTGTTCCGCTACGAGGTCCGCCGTTGGCGCGATGGCATCATCCCCGATGCCGCGGCGGCCACTTCCACGGTGAGAGTCAGCGTCGATCCAGCGTGTGCGCAACGACTGCTGGACCTGGTGCCCTCGGTGCCGGCGCCAGTGTGGGGCCGAGACGAACTCGATACCGGCGATATGTGGAACTCCAACTCGGTCGTTTCGTGGCTGCTGACACGTGGCGGGGTCGAAACCGCCCAAATCAAACCGCCCCGTGGCGGTCGCGCACCCGGCTGGAGTGCGGGGCTCGTTGTAGCGGCGCGCCAGGTCAGGGATTCAGCACAACTTCGCTGCTGAGGTTGAAAACTGCAATCTCGAGGTAAGGACCGTCGGCACATGCCTCGGCAACAACCTGAGCGTCGCCGCCGGCGATTCGTCCGACATCGTCTGCATAGAAGTAGCCCCCACCGCCATGGACAGTGTCGCCGAGCTTGGCGAGCTCACCACTCGGCAACTCCACACCCGGTACCTCTGCGTTCCAACGCACGCCGTCGGGCCACACCACGGGATACCTGTTTGCCGGATCCTCACTCTGCAGATAGAGACACGCACCGTCCATAGCGATCTCCCCGCTGACAATTGCGGCCAGTTGCTCAGCGGACGGGTTGGGCGGCGAGATCATGAGCGGCCCATCGACGCCGCCGATCAGGTCATCGACATCATCGGCTTCAACAGGGCTCGACAGGATCGCGACCAGTGCGTCGATCGACAGACCCGTCACGTCTGCGGGCAGTTGTTCCATGATTGGTTCGGCCGGCTCTGTCGCTCCCACACAGGACACGACGAGACCTTGGACGTCGGCGGCGTAACCCCCGGGTGCCGCTTGGAACGTTGTGACAAACGCGAGAAAGGCAAGTCCGTCGACAGTGATTGTGTCCTCCAACGGATCAGGTCCGAGACCTCCCGCCCACAGCGACGACATCGCAAATGTCGGAATGCCGGCACCAGCAACCGGCGAGGATTGACTCGCTGTCAAAGCTCGAGAATCGGCTGACGTGAATGCAGTCCAGCTGGTGGAGGGAACGTCTCCGACAACTCGCGTGAAGCTGTCGATGGTGCCAGTCACGATCGCGTCTGATCGTTGCACAAGGTCGGCCAAGTCGACAGCAGGGTCGTAGTCATAGGTCGGCACCCCCGACCTCATCAGCTCAACCAGTTCGTCTCGATGGCCGTCACACGGCAGCGCCGCCGTGGTGCTACTCGGCTCCCCGCACGAAGGCGCCAACATTGCTGCGGCGAGAACGAGGAGTGCAGACCGCGCGCGTTGATCGAGCCAGAACGGACGCATGCTCATACGACGATCGTAAGGCCGAGTCGGTTCCTCGAACTGCGATTGTGATGCCAGCCGTCTGGTCGGCCAAGCGACGGTTCAGGACTCGTCGGCGGCGAGCACTTCGACGTCGGGCGGCGCAGCATCTTCAGCAGGAGCCTCGGCGACTGCTACCTCAGCGACGTCTGCTACCTCAGCGACCGCAGGGGCTTCGGCGGCGGCAGCGGCTGCAGCTGACGCGGCCTCGACGGCTGCTTCAGCCTCACCAGGCGTGGCATCGGGGTTGTTCTCGTAGTACTCGGCCCACGCGGCCTCGCGCTCGGCATCGTCGCCGCCGGCGGTCCAGTTG
>JANOJI010000194.1:0-5055 GCA_031408175.1 Ilumatobacteraceae bacterium | reverse complement strand
GTCGTGCTGGAACCCCCATCGACGCTGCATCCTGCTGCCAGCATCGTGATGCCAATAGCGATGCACCCCAAGCGCTTCATTGCACGCAACGGTAGATCCCTCGTGCCAGGCTGGCGAGCAATGCCTGCCCTGCGGAACGCGATTGTCGCCTGCGTATTGACCGCTGGGTGCTCGGCCGGCAGCGATGCATCGGAGACCAGCGTTGCCACATCGCAGCCGGCCGTGACGTTTGCGGAGATCGTTGCGCCGTCGTCGACCGTTCCGGAGACGGCTGCGGCGACGACCACAACCATGCGTCGGCCGTTGCGCTACGTGTTTCCGTTCGCCGGAACGAAGGTCAGCTACGGACGCCGTCACCACGACTACCCGGCCACAGACGTCTTCGGATGTGGCGCCAACGTCGTCGCTCCGATCGGCGGCACGATCGAGCAGACGCGGATCATTGATCCGTGGGTGGCGCGAACAAACGACCCGGCCACCCGCGGAGGGAAGTACGTGTCGATGCTCGGCGATGACGGCGTGCGCTACTACTTCGCCCATCTTGAATCCGTCGACGTGCGGCCTGGCGATGTGGTCGACGGTGGCACGTTGCTGGGTGTCATGGGTCAGACGGGCAACGCCCAGAAGTCGGTCTGCCATACCCACTTCGGCATCTCCTGGCCCTGCGACGGAGTCGAATGGGAGGTCCGGCGCGGCGAGGTGTGGCCGTGGAAGTACCTCGACGCGTGGCGTGAGGGCGAGCAGCTGTCGCCGGTCGACGAGGTCGCAGCCGGGGAGGCCGAGGATCCCAATGCGTGCAATGTGGCCCGCTCCGCGACCAGCGCCGCTGACGCCTAAAGCCTGACGCCGAGTCAGGTCTTGGAGATCACGAGCCACACGGCCGCGGGTATCAGGATCCACGCCAGCACGAGCAGCACGATCGCATAGACCGCGAAGGTGTACGAGTCGTCTTTCGGCGGATTGCCGCAGGCCCCGACCGTCTCGAACAGGGCTTTGATCGGTTGCTCGGTCGACAGCCGGATGCGACGCCGGGCGACACCAGCTGCGTAGAGCGCGGCCCAGGCCAGGCCGGCAAAGACCACCGCCAAAACGAGCGTGAACACGAGCACACCGACAACGCCGCTGATCGCCCAGGCGACGACTGCCCGAATCGCGGAAACGCCGGTCGATAGGATCGCACCCCCGAGCAGGAACGTTGGCAGGCCGAGTTGATCGCCCTTGAATCCCTGCTCCACCTGCACTGCGTTGATTCGCGCCCGGCGCAGCATGATGTGCTCACTGGTGCGCCACTCCGAGTTGGCCTCGCGTCGCTCGTAGAGCTTGCGCAGCCTGGTGACCAGCCGGTTCTGGTATCCCTTGACGATCCATCGGGTCATCTGTTGCACCGCGTATGAGGCAAGCGGCGTCAATGGTCCGAGTCGGGGCATTTTCGGCGGGCGCACCCCGTTGCGGTCGAGGACCTCCAGCGATCGCATCGCCATGCGATGCGCCTCTTCGAACCGGTCAGGGCGCCACAGCGGTCGTACTTTGGACAGTTCCTTGACGATGTCCTGCTCGGGCTTGCCTCGCCCTGCGATCTGCTCGAGAATCGCTCCTTTCTCCTCCGGAGTATCGGCTCGCAGCACACGGAACGCGTCGATCCTGTCCAGCAGCAGGTCATCGAGTCGACGATCGGACGCATCGTCGACCTGGCCCGTCCTGGTGCCTGCTTTCGGCGTTTCCGCGGGAGCCGGTGTGGCATCGCCCATCGGTGGCAGGGTAGTGCCTGGACCTGATTGCTGGGTCACACGCCGTTGACCTGCTTCAATTGCGCCGGCGGGGGACACCAGCACTCAGAAGGGGAACCACCAATGAAGAATTTTCTCAAGGAGTTCAAGGAGTTCATTGCCACTGGAAACCTCGTCGAGGTGGCTGTGGCCTTCATCTTGGCTCTCGCCATCAAAGCAGTCATCGACGCGTTCATGAGCGGCATCGTGAACCCCGTGATCGGCGCCATCGTCGGTAAACCGAACCTCGACAACTTCCTGACCATCACCGTTCGCAAAGGCGAGCCCGACCAGGCGATCATCTCCGTCGGCGTCGTGCTGACCCAGGTGATCTCGTTGATCATCGTCGGGCTCGTCCTCTTCCTGATGCTCAAGGCCTACAACAAGATGCGCAAGCCGGCCGAGGCGGCACCCGCTGGACCAAGCGAAGTCGAGCTCCTGACCGAGATCCGCGATACGTTACGCGCACGCGGTTAGGCCGTTTCAGACGTTTTTGCAGCCTGACTTGCGAAACCCGGCGGCGCTCGGTCCAATGGAGGTATGAGAGCGCGGCGCGAGGTCACCTTCAGTGTGCTCTGCGTTCTGCTGGTGGCCTGCTCGGCGGCGGCGTCCGCCCCCGACGAGTCGCGCGATCCGACCGTGGGTGGAGTCGGTATCCTGCCTGGTAGCAGCCCCGAGTCCGAGGTGATCACCACCGACACGGCCTCAGCTACATCGGCGGGACCGACCACCACGCTGATACCCATGCAACAGATCGGCACGCTTGTCACCGGCAACCGGCTGCTGATGATCGGCGACTCGATCACAGCGTCCGCGGCGAAGCGCTACGGCGGTGAACTGTGCGATGCCCTGGTGCCGCTGGGCTGGAAGGTCGAAGTGGATGCCGAGCCGAGCCGGTTCGTCGATTTCGGAAACCAGGTGCTCGACAAGCGCTTGGCGGCCAAGTGGGATGCCGCCTACGTGTTCTTGGGCACCAACTACCTCGGTGACCAAGCGGCGTATCGCCGGCAGTTGGAGAAGATCGTGCAACGGTTGTCGCCGAGCCCGGTCTTGCTCCTGACCGTCACCGAGTTCGCCGAAAGCCGACGAGAGGTCAACGACGTCATCACCCTCGTTGGTGCACAGTTCCCCAATGTGCGCGTGCTCAGCTGGGGTTCGATTGCGGCAGCCGACGCTGCGAAGATCCTGCGCGGCGATGGCCACCACCTGACCAACGAAGGGCGAGCGGTGTTGGCGTCCACCGTGGCCGGAGTGATGGGCCAGGCGCCCGTGCCGGAAGGCGAGTGCCTCAGCACTTCGTTCAGTAACGATGCAGGTGCGAGCGTCAACGGCAGCGACACGCCGCCGCCGAAGCCGGTCGGTGTGACGACGACGTCGACCGTGAAGGCAACAACATCAACGACCAAGCCAACCGGCACGGTGGTAACCACGACACAGGCGACGGCGACGACCGGCCCGGGGTCGACGACCGTCCCGGGGTCGACGACCGTCCCGGCGACGACGACACCAACGACGACACCAGCGACGACGACACCAACGACGACGACGACGCTCGGCACCTCGCCCTGACCCGCGGGCGACGGTCTGTCGCGCGCGAGGATGTGGACATGCGCTACAGGCGATTGGGCCGTACAGCTTTGCAGGTCAGCGAACTGTGCCTGGGCACGATGAACTTTGGTCCCGAGACGTCGGAACCTGACTCGCGGGTCATCATGGATCGGGCGCTCGAGCTCGGCATCAACTTCTTCGACACGGCAAACCGCTATGGCGGCGCCAACGGAGCCGGCACCACCGAGGAGATCCTCGGCCGCTGGTTCGCGCTGGGTGGCGGCCGACGCGAGAAGGTCGTGTTGGCCACCAAGCTTTACGGGCAGATGTCTGAGTGGCCGAACGACGGCCGGCTGTCTGCGCGCCACATTCGTGGCGCATGCGACGAGAGCCTGCGTCGCATGCAGACGGATCACATCGACCTGTATCAGATGCATCACGTCGATCGAACCGCGCCATGGGACGAGATCTGGCAGGCGATGGACACGCTCGTGCAACAGGGCAAGATCATCTACGTCGGCAGCAGCAACTTCGCTGGCTGGCACATCACCCAAGCCAACGAGCGGGCCAACGCACGCGGCTCGCTGGGCCTGGTCAGCGAGCAGAGTCACTACAACCTGCTGGTGCGCACGATCGAGCTCGAAGTACTGCCGGCGTGTCGCGACTATGGCGTTGGTGTCATTCCGTGGAGCCCGCTGTCGGGTGGCCTGCTAGGCGGCGTGTTGAGCAACGAGACCACCTCGCGCCGGCAGTCTCCGTTGGCCCTCAAGCGGATCGACAAGCTGCGGCCGCAGCTGGAGAAGTGGGAGGCACTGTGCGCCGAGTTGGGCGAGCATCCCGCTGCCGTCGCACTCGCCTGGCTACTTCATCAAGACGGCGTCACCTGCCCGATCATCGGCCCACGAACCATCGATCAGTTCGAAGGTGCGTCGCTGCGCGCCTTGGATGTGTCGCTCGATGAGACCACGCTGGCCACCATCGACTCGATTCTCCCCGGTCCCGGTGGCGCCGCCCCCGAGGCGTACGCCTGGTAGGCCCGAGTTACGGGGCGAGGGCACGTAGTGAGGCGACGGGGACGTTGCGCAGGACGCCGTAGACGATGATCAGCACGGGGACCGCGATCACCAGCCAACGGCCTGCCCGTTGCGGCATCCGTAACCCCTGCCGCCCCCACGAGACCCTCAGCCAGGCCATCCACGCCACAACGATTGCTACCAGGGCCACGGGCGTGAAGATGTTGTAGCCGAGCGCGGCGCCGATGTGGCCGTTCAACAGTTCGTACGTGCCCCGGGTGAGTCCGCAGCCAGGGCACCACAGCCCGCTCATCTGGTGGAACACGCACGCCGGATATCGAGAGCCGGCCGCCCCCGGATCGTGTGTGGCGACGAACGCGGCAGAGGCGGCGAGGGCGCAACCGCCCACAATCGGCGCAGCGCGACGGGCAAGGCCGCCGCGTGCCGCTGCCGTCAGGCCGAGTTCCATCGACCCATCGTACGACGCACGGCGTTGTGGACTCGCTGTTTCCCCGCCACGATGGACGGCCATGTTGCAGGTCCAGGCGCTCTCGGTTGAAGTTGGTGGTCGCCAGATCATCAACGGCGCCTCGTTCACCATCATGCCCCGCGACAAGGTGGGCCTCGTCGGCCGCAATGGTGCCGGCAAGACCACCCTGTTCCGGGTGCTCGGCGGAGCGCTGGAACACACCGGGGGCAAGGTCCTGCGCAAGGGCGGCTTCGGCTAT
>JANOJI010000189.1:0-7260 GCA_031408175.1 Ilumatobacteraceae bacterium | reverse complement strand
TACGTATGTTCGTGGCGATAGCTGGGAATTCATGGCCCAGCAACTCGTCACCGCCTTGGAGATGGCGCTGTCGGAGTGTGCCGCGGCCGACCTTTCGCTGTTGTCTGGCAGCGATGTTGCTTCATTGGTGGTTGATCTGCGGCGTGTCGCGACCCGCCTGGAGGCTGAGATCGCACGTGTGGTGCATGCCGCCGAACAGACCGACGTCTGGCGCGTCGCTGGGGCGACGTCGATGGAGGCGTGGTTGGCGAATGAGACGCATGTGTCGATGCGTTCGGCACGCGATCAGGTCCGCCTGGCCGGCACCCTGGCGGCATCACAGATCGTCGCCGAGAAGATGGCCGACGGTGAACTGTCGGTCGACAACGTCCGCCTGTTGGGTGCGGTGGTCGGTCAACAGGGGTTCGCTGGTGATGCCGAATTGTTGCTGGGGATTGCCTCGGGGTCGCCACGTGACACCCGGCGAGGGTTGGAGCGGTGGCTGGCATTGACCGACACCGCCGGCGAAGCCGAACGAGAAGAAGCGTTGTGGGTGAAACGGCATCTGACCTTCACGTCGAATGGTGAGGGGATGTACGACGTCAAAGGCTTGTTGATGCCCGACGACGTCGGCGCCGTCACCGCCGCCTTGGATCACATAGCCGGTGCCGCGTTCGCCGATGAGACCGGCCGACCGCATCACACCCGCATCGCCGACGCCTTCGTCGACTTGTGCAAGGCGTACAACTCAAGGACGGTCACCGGCGGACGCGAACGACCCAAAGTGTTGATGACGGTGCCGTTCGAGACCGTTGTCGAGCGCGGCACAGCCCGCGGGGTGATCATCGGCATCGACCCCACGATCTCCGCCGAGGCAGTCCGCAAGCTGTGCTGCGACGCTGAACTGAACCGGGTCGTGACCCGCGGCAAGTCAACGATCCTCGACTACGGGACCACCACACGCCTTGCGTCGGATGCCCAGTACTACGCGATGGTCGCCCGCGATGGCGGATGTCGATGGCCGGGATGCAATCGGCCGCCCGGATGGTGCGAAGCCCATCACTTCGACGAAGTGACCCGCGACGACGGTCCAACCGACCTGATCAATCTCGGACTGTTCTGCTCGACACACCACCACTACCTGCACAAACCCGACTGGCAACTGATCGGTGACGCCGACGACCTGTGGATACGCAAGCCCGACGGAACCTTGATGTCTGCACCACGCCGCGGACCGGCATTCACCAACCCACGACCACTTCAACTGGTCGACGCATGAAGAGCCGTGGCACTCGCCCGAAGCGGAGAGCAATGCAATCAGGCGTCGGCGGTGAGCCAATGGATCACGTTGCGCGTCACCTGCTGCACCAACGGGTCGCTGTCGAGGCCGTAGCACCAGTCGGTGGTCCCGGCGTTGAACACCCTGCCACTGTCTTTCGAGAAGGTCCCCATCACAGCGTGGTTGTGGGCGATGCGGGCGATGTTCTCGGGTGCCGCCGACCCGAACAGCCAGGTGGCCACGCCCTCCAGATCGCCTGGCGGATCACTGTTCGCCCACAGCGCCTTCGGTGCCTCGCACGTGGTCGGCGTGATCGAGATCAACCGCGCTGGTGCAGTTGCGAGCACCTCGAGGCCGGCGGGGGTTCCGTCGTTGTAGGTCGGCACCGGGTCACCGTTGACCATGGTGAGTTCGCAGCCATCGGTCTCGTAGCCGACGATCCTCGATGGTCCTCCCAGTACGTCGCCGTAGCGCAGGTCGGTGTCAGCGAACACCGGGTGATCGGGTCGATGGATGTTGTACCCACCAGAGCTCCGCGGTGTGACCTGCCCGACTCGCGCGTACCCGCCACGCGTGAAGCTGAGCCCGATCGTCTGCGCCTCGGGCCGGCCGATCGAGGGCAGCGACCACATCGATGTGATGAGGCGCTGATCGTCGGTACCGACCACCGGGTCCTTCGATTGGGCCTGCGCTTTGTAGCAGACCATCGTGCGACCGTCGTCTTCGTAGCGCACCTGCCAGAAGCAGGTGTTGCCGGAGAAGATCGCCCACGAGCCGCCATCTTCGACGAACGCGTCGGCGCGATCGCGCATGCCTGCCGACCAGTACTCGTCGTGGCCGACGCTCAGCATCAGCCGTTGCCCGTCGAGCACCTCGGGGTGGAACTGGAGGTCGGAGTTGATGGCGTAGTCCAGCGTGATGCCTTCGGTCTCGGCCCAGCGCACGAAGCGCCGTTCCCAGTTGTGCCAACTGCCCGATGCACACCACAGCGGGTACTCGAACTCGGCGAGATACTGCTGCAGTTGGTGATGCTCTTCGTCCGGCTCGTCGGGCAGGCTTGCCACGCGGCCGTCGTACTCCACGTCGTTCGGTGCTGCCGGCCGGCGGATGTAGCCGCGTTCCAGCGGCCGGTCGAACGAGACCTTCACCGCATCGCTGTACAGGCAACGTCCGCCCCACTGGTTGTAGGCGTTGTACGTGTTGGTCGCCAAGACGAGGATCGCGTCCGCCGACGAGGACGCACTCGGCCGCACCACGAAGAAGGCCTCCGACGTCGCCGCCTCGCCGACTTCACCGTCGGCCTGGAGGCTGACCTCGTAGAAGCCCGACGGCCACGCCGGATCCACGTCGATCGTGAAGGCGACCGGCCACCCGCAGCCTGCCGCGTATGCGTCGTCGGGGAAAGGATGTTCACCGATGCCGATGCCTTCTCGTCGCCACACCTCGACCCGCTCACGACCGACTCGGTACACCGACGCCGTCACGGTCGGCGCCCGGCTACTGCACCGAAGTTCGACGACGTCACCCGCCCGGTAGCTCTGCCGATCCGGATAGCCCTCGACGAGTGGCCAGCGGGTGTAGTTGCGCTTCACGATCGACTGCCTTTCTTGCAGAGTCGGTTGAGCGGTTCTATCAGAGCCGACATCTTGCCGCCGCTAGCCTGCGCGCTCGTGGACCTCGACGATTTTCAACGCCTGATCGACGCGACGTTCGGCGAGCGAGACCGGGCTCGCGGGGTGCCGAGTTCGGTTGCCTGGTTGGCCGAGGAGGTCGGTGAGCTGGCCCAGGCGGTGCGCAAGGGCTCGCACGATCAGCTAGTGCACGAGTTCGCCGACGTGCTCGCCTGGCTCACATCGCTGGCGAACCAGGTCGGCGTCAACCTCAATGAGGCCGTGCAGCGCTACGCCGACGGCTGTCCCCGCTGCTCTGCGATCCCCTGCACCTGTGCCTAGTCGAGTGTTTGGAGACCGCCCGTGGTGGCGCGAAACACTCGTTTACAGAAAGAGTTCGGCGATCTGGACGGCGTTGAGGGCCGCGCCTTTGCGCAGGTTGTCGTTGCTGACGAACAGCACCAAGCCGCGACCTCCGTCGATCGAGGTGTCCTGACGGATGCGTCCGACGTAGCTGGGATCTTGTCCGGCTGCCTCGAGTGGCGTCGGGATGTCGCTGAGCTCGACACCCGGTGCAGCGCCGAGCAACTCGACGGCGCGGGCAACGCTGATGGGGCGCTCGAACTCGGCATTGAGGCTGAGCGAGTGGCCGGTGAACACAGGGACGCGCACGCACGTGCCACTGACGCGCAGCTCGGGGATGGCCAGGATCTTGCGGCTCTCGTTGCGCAGCTTCTGCTCTTCGTCGGTCTCGAGCGAACCGTCGTCGACGTACTTACCGGCGTAGGGCAAGACGTTGAAGGCGATCGGCTTGACGAACTTGGTAGGGGCCGGGAACGCCACTGCGGATCCGTCGTGGGTGAACTCGCGCGCCCGGTCGACCACCTCTCGGGCCTGCTTGTCGAGCTCGTCGACACCCGACAGCCCGCCGCCGCTGACTGCCTGGTAGGTGGCGGCGATGAGCCGAACCAGACCGGCCTCGTCGTGCAATGGCTTCAGCACCGGCATCGCCGCCATGGTGGTGCAGTTCGGATTGGCGATGATGCCCTTGCGGGCGTTGGCGATCTCGCCAGGATTGACCTCGCTGACGATCAGCGGCACATCGGGATCCATCCGCCACGCCGAGGAGTTGTCGATGACGGTGACTCCGGCGGCGGCGAACCGCGGCGCGAGCTCGCGCGATGAGGTGGCTCCCGACGAGAAGAGAGCAATGTCGAGGCCGCTCGGATCGGCGATCGCCGCGTCCTCGACGGTGATCTGCGTACCCTTCCACTCCAATGTGGTTCCAGCCGAACGCGCCGAAGCGAAGTAGCGGATCTGCGAGACGGGAAAGTTGCGTTCAGCCAGGATCTGACGCATGACCGAGCCGACCTGTCCGGTGGCACCGACGACACCAATTTTCATGGCCCAAAGGCTAACGCCGCGACTACGACTGCGGTCGTGGATTTACGGTGGCGACCAGCCACCAGTGGCTGCGGTGCACGCCTTCGAACGACTGATCGGATGTCCCGGCGATGGCGAAGCTGCGGCGCTTTGGGGACCGCACGATCTGCACATCGCTGACCAACGGCCCAACTGCGTCCATGACCTCGGTCGGCGACAAGCGATTGGCCTGCCACCCGAGACGAGCAATCGACCGGCGCTGGGAGATCGCCGGGCCTAGCTTCGGCACGCGCCACAAGGCGCGAACGATCTTGCCGGCGGGCCACAGCAGTGCGTCGCTACCAGTCCACGTGCGGTAGTTCAGCACCACATGGCCGCCACCTCGCACGACTCGCACGGCCTCGGCGGTGAGTGCCAGCGCATCGTCGTGATGGCAGTGCTGGAACGTGATGTAGCTGAAGGCCATATCGGCAGTTGCATCGGGCAGGGCGATGGTGCGGCCATCGGCGACCGGGCTCGTGCGCAATCGCTCGGGACGACCGAACTGAGCAACCGTCTCGCGGCACCGTTCCAAGAACGCGGCGTCGAGATCGCAGGCAACGACACGGGCGAACAGGCGGGTGAAGCTGGCCGTCATCCGCCCGATCCCCGAACCGATCTCGACCAGCGTCTGCGATGCGTGCGGATCGTCGCCCAGCCCGAACGCGGTCAGGTAGGCGAGAGTCTCGTGATTGCCGGTTTCGACGAACTCGGCCAGGCTGAGATCACCGCCGGTGACGTTGTTGAACACCCAACCGGTTTCGCGCACGACCTCGTCGGCAGAGCGTTTCCCCTCGCTCGTTGTGCCCGCTGCCTTCCACGGCACGTGGTTGCGTCGCATCGGGCGTTGGTTACTTCCGCTCCGGCAACGGCGCCGAGTACGCCTGGCCGGAGTCGAGCCCGAAGGCGGTGTGCAACGCACGAGCAGCACGCTCGAGATCGGCAGCCGCGGTGACCACGCTGATGCGAATGGTCGACGTCGAGATCATTTCGATGTTGACCGACTCGTCGGCCAAGGTGCGGAACATCTTGGCGGCGATGCCGGGGCTGGTCTTCATGCCGGCCCCGACGAGGCTGATCTTGGCAATGTCGGCATCGTGATTCACACCCGACGCGCCGATTTCGGCGGCGACACGGCTGACGATCGACTCGGCAGTGGCCATGTCGGCCTTCGGCATGGTGAAGCTGATGTCGGTCTTGCCGTCCTGCGAGGTGTTCTGCACGATCATGTCGACGTTGACGTTGGCAGCGGCCAGCGGTTCGAACAATGCAGCCGAGATGCCAGGTCGGTCAGGCACGGCAATGATGGTGACCTTCGATTCGCTGGTATCGGTGACGACACCGGAGATGATTGGCTCTTCCATGCTTGGCTCCTGACCGGTGACCCAGGTGCCCGGCTCCCATGTGAATGCGGAGCGGACGTGGATGGGAACGTTGTGATTGCGGGCGAACTCGACGCTTCGCAGGGCCAGCACTTTGCTGCCCGCCCCTGCCATTTCCAGCATCTCGTCGAAGTTGACGTGGGCCAGCTTGCGGGCCTGGGGAACGATGCGCGGGTCGGCGGAGAACACACCCGTGACGTCGGTGTAGATCTCGCAGCTATCGGCGCCCAGAGTGGCCGCCAACGCAACCGCGGTGGTGTCGCTTCCGCCACGGCCGAGCGACGTGATCTCTTTCTCGATGCTGATGCCCTGGAACCCGGCGACGACGCACACCTTGCCGGCGGCCAGCCCTTCGCGGATGCGGTCACCTTTGACCTCGAGGATCTTGGCCTTCGTGTGCACCGAATCGGTGATGATCCCGGCCTGGCTGCCAGTGAAGCTGACCGCCTCGATTCCGAGGTCGGCCAAGGCCATGCACAACAGCGACATCGAGATGCGCTCACCCGTGGTGATCAGCATGTCCATCTCACGACCGGGCTGCGTGCTGGAGACGTCGTTGGCCAGCTTGATGAGGTTGTCGGTGGTCTTGCCCATCGCACTGGGCACCACGACGACATCGTGTCCATGACGTCGGGTGAAGGCGACATTCTCGGCGACCGCACGCATGCGGTCAGGGTCGGCGACAGAGGTACCGCCGTATTTCTGCACGATCAGGGCCACGGGTTCCACAGGCTAGCGAGTTAGTGTCGGACGTCGTGCTTGGCCGCGTGTTGGACGATTCGTATGCACCGGAGGTGCGTCGAGACCTCACCGCGTTCGCGGCGGCCCGCACAACCTCTAACGCCTGCTATCGATTCGTCGGGCCATTCATCGCCACGATCGCTCGCGGCCTCGACGTCGAGCTGGCCGACATCGGTGTGGCGATCGCCATTTCCGAGCTGTTCGGACTGGCCTCGCCGGTGATCGGGCGAGTGGTCGATCGCCTGGGTGCGCGGCGGGCCGTGGCCGTCGGCCTCGTCGCCACAATCGTCGGGACGTGTCTTGCCGCGGCGACGCAGGGCGTGGCGATGCTCGCCGTGGCCCTGGTGATCGTCGGTCAGGGCAACACGACGTTCTACCTGGGCATCGGCACGTGGATCGCGATGCACGTGCCATACGAACGGCGGGGGAAGGTGACCGGGCTGATCGAGGTCTCGTGGGCGTTCGGGCTGCTGCTCGGTGTCAGCACGATGGGCCTGGTCACTGCGGCCTCGAACTGGCGCGTCGGCTACCTCAGCGGCGCCGCAGCGATGCTCGTGATGACCATCGTCGTGGTCGGTCGGATCGACTCACCTACCGACGACCATCGAACCGCAGCTGCAGTGAAAGCCACGGGCCGGCTCGTGTCGCGCGGTTGGCTGGTCTTGCTCTCGGGGTTCGCGATCACCGGCGCCAGTCACACGCTGATCGTCACGTTCGGCAGCTGGCTGGAAGACGAGTTCGGCCTGACGCCTGCCGGGCTGTCCGCCGTCACCTTCCTGCTCGGCGCGGGCGAACTGGTCGCCACGTTGATGGTGGCCCGCTATACCGATGTCTGGGGCAAGCGACG
>JANOJI010000143.1:0-17916 GCA_031408175.1 Ilumatobacteraceae bacterium | reverse complement strand
GGCGAGTCGCGGGTGATCGCCGACGCCCACCTGCAGGAACATGCCGAGCGGTACGTCGGGTCGCACGGCGCGGACCTGAGCCACCAGTGAATCGAGATGGGCCTCGTCGATCAGTTGGAACGCGGCGTAGTCGAGTTCGCCACCGCGGGTCGCCGGACTCGACACCTTGAGCTCGACGCGATCGACCAGCGGAGCGATCTCGCGAATCGAACGCGGCCCGCCGAGCGAAGCGACCAACGGAGGAGGTGGGACGTCAGGACCGAGGATGTCGACGTCGACTCCGTAGTAGTCGCCGTGGAACGTGCAATGGCGAGTTCGAAGCAGGTCGCGCGCAATCGTGATTGCCTCGATGTAGCGACTGATCCGCTCACCGGGAGCCGGGTAGCGATGACCGATCTGTTCGATCTCGGCTCGTACCCATCCGGCACCGAGCCCGGCCTCGAACCGACCTTCGGATGCCTGCTGCACCGTCATCGCAGCCTGGGCGAACTCGACGGGCGAGCGAAGAAGGTTGTTGGCGAACGACGACGTCAGGATGACCCGTGAGGTGGCCGTGGCCATGGCCCCCAGGGACACCCAGATGTGTGGGTAGGCGCGCTCGCGATGCCACAGGTGATCGGCTACCGCCACACCGTGCCAGCCCTCAGCTTCGCGTGCCCGTGCCCATGCCGCCGGGTCGATGCCGATGTCGACGTAGTTGGGCACGAACTGCAGGGTCATTCCAGCAAACCTTCGCGCAGTTTCTGGATCGCTGCCGGCGATACGCCGACGCCCAGTGGCCACGCCTGCAGCGAGCCAAAGTCGGCGACTGCCTGTTCCGCCAGGAGGCGCATCGTCTCCCGCGGTGCGGTCCACAGAAACGCTGGTGATCGGGCCACCGGTGGATCACCGGTGACGGGCGACTCCAGCATCGCCGCGCGGCGTCGGCGGCTGGGATCGTCGGACCGCGTGAAGTCGTCGGCGATGTTGTCCAACGACACGCCGAGGGCCGCCTGGATCAGGGCAACGACGAGACCGGTTCGATCCTTGCCGGCGGTGCAGTGCACTAACACGGGTCCCTGGTCGATGTGATCGGAGATGACCTCGATGGCCCGTACCAGTTGTGGTCGGCTTCGACTGATCAGGTCGACGTACATGTTGGTGAGGTCGACCGGTTCTTCCAGTCGCGGCGGCCGGTTGTAGTCGATCATCTGGTCGACCAGCTCGATGTGATGCGTCCTGTCGTCGTCGATGAAGCCGAGCGATATCTCGACGAAACGCTTCTGGCGAAGATCGACCACACACGTGAGGCCGAGGGCGTCGATCGTGGCGCGACCCTCCGTAGTCAACCGCTCGGGCGCGTCGCCGCGGTACAACACTCCCTGCCGCATGGTCATCCCGCCGTCGACAGGCCATCCACCTGCGTCGCGGAAGTTGAAGCAACCCTCGATCGCCAGGACGGTGGTGGTCACGGCAGATCGTGCCAGTCGGCCAGCGTGTCGGGGACGTGCAGATGTGCGGGAATACGTTCGGGGCCGATGACCTTGTCGATCCATGCGTGCACGTGCCAGATGCGTCGCTCCTGATAGTTCAGCACCTGACCGCCGTGGGCGGCGTGTTCCATCGACCGCTGGATCGGTTCGAGGTTTGCGTAGTCCTCGTCCATCAACGTGTCGAAACGGGCCAGCCGGCGATCCCACAGTTCCCTGTTGGGCAGATCCCCCTGGCCCCAATCGGCCACGAACCAGATGATGTCGAGCCGGGTGCGGTCGATGGCCTCCGGCCAGAACACGAGGAACGGAAAGCCGCGACCATCGAGTGGGGTGATGATGTTGGGAAAGATGCCGTGAGCCGGTTGCAGATTTGCCTCGGTCATCGCCGGCGGTGCTCCGTCGAAGTAGGGGAGTGCCTCGCGACCGTCGGCCCGCGCCCCTGCGACCACGGGCGAGACCATCGCCTGGTGGCCGTTGTTGTACAACGTGATGACGGTGCCGCGAGTGGTCAGTGTTGGCGCCACCGTGGTGGGGTGCACCGTTCGGGCGTGGTACACCTCCAGGAATCCCTCGGCAAGGATCTTCCAGTTGCAGCGGACCGAGGCACTCTTGGTGTGGAACATCCGCAATGGGGCGGCCGCCACCGAGCTCAGGATCTGCGGGAGCGGTTCGAGCCAATCGAGCAGCGGCTCCGCTTCGTGATCAAGGTTGACGAAGTACCACCCGCCCCACGGCTCGCATCGCACCGGTGGCAGCGAACGCTCGTCGCGGCAGAGGCCGACGAAGTCGCGCTCGTCGGGAACGCGCACCAGATCACCGCGCAGGTCATACGTCCAGCCGTGAAACTGGCATGACAAGAGCCGAGCGGTGCCACACTCACCGCGTACGACCGGCGCGCCACGGTGCCTGCACGAGTTGTAGAAGGCCCGCACGAGAGCGTCGTCGCCCCGCACCAGCAGCACCGGCGCGCCGGCGATGTCGCACAGCTTGTACGCCCCGGGCCCGCGCAGTTCGCTGTCGTGGGCTGCGTACAGCCACGACCGCTTCCACAGGTACTGCTGCTCCAACTCGAAGAACGACGGATCGGTGTACCGCTCGAGGGGAAGATCCGGCAGCTTTGGAAACCCCTGCGGGGGCTCCGTGCGCGCGATTTCGTACGACGAGCGCTCCTCGAACCGGGCGACGTAGTCGCGGTCCATCGTCGCTACATCACATCCATCTGCAGGCGGTGGTGCTTCACTTTCGGACCAGCGATCCAGTTGCACATCTGCGGATCGGCCACGTACACGTCGCCCTCGATCCATAGGCCATTGGCGTGGAAGAGGCCGCTGCGGTCACCTTCGGTGACGCGCACATTGCCGTTGCCGTCTTGTTCGTACAGTGCCTTGCCGAACGGGTGTCGTTGTCCGAGCATGTCAGCCCTCCACCCACTGGCCGAGGAGTTGGTGGATCCAGCGCACCTTGCTCTCCTGATAGTTGGCAAGTGTGATCCCGGGCTTGCGGGTCTGCTCGAGGCCCTTTTGCACCTTGGGCATGTTGAAGTTGTCCTGCTCGAAGATCTTGGCGAGCATGCCGAGCTCGGGTGCCAGCGTCCACGAGTCGTCGGGGTTGAGGTACGTGGTCTTGGCCGGCATCGGCCGCTCGCCTTTGAACGGGGCGAGCAGGAAGACCTCCATGATGGCCTCGCGATGGTTGTCACCATTCGGGCGGAACCGGTAGACGATGCGGTTGTAGGCACCCCATGGGTGGAAGTTGGGGAACAGCGTGTAGTCGATGTTGTCGATGAACTCGGCATCCGACCAGCTGTCGACGGCGTCGCCAACGACACCTCTCCATCGCTCGCGGGCAGCCACTGCTGACGCGTGGCGCGCATTGTCGCCCTCGGCGACAGTGACGAGGCCACCGTCCTCGTCGATGCGAGTGTCGACCATGTAGTTGATGATGTCGGCGTCGGTTGGTTCCCAATCGAGCAGGGGACTGGCGATTCCGCCCGGTGTGATGACGCGGGCGAAGTTGTCCCAGATGTCGACCTGGCTGTTGGTGTCGCCGAGATATGGCATGGCCTGCGGATGCGTGGCATTGACGTGGTACGACTCGCTGAAGGCCTCCTGCGTGATCTTCCAATTGGCCCGGATCACCTTGGCGACATGGCCCTGCACGTACCGGTTGCCGAGGTCCCACCGCTCGAACTGGGTGGCGAGATCACCGATGTGCTCGCTCAGCGGCGCACAATCGGGGTCAGGGTTGATGAACACGAACCCGGCCCATGTGCCGACCTTCACCTCGGGCAGGCTGAACGCCTCGTCTTCGATGTGAGGAAAGTCCCATCGTGCCGGCACGTCGGCAAGGGCGCCGTCGAGTGTCCAGGCAAAGCCGTGATACGGGCATCGAATCTCGTCGCAACGCCCGGCGTGGTCCTTCAATTGGCGGCCGCGATGCAGACAAGCGTTGACGTATGCCTTGATCTCGTCAGGTGCCGTCCGCATGACGATGAACGACAGGTTGGCGATGTCGTACACGATGTGACTGCCGACATGCGGGATGTGCTCCTCGCGGCAGGCGAACTGCCACACCTTCTTCCATAGATTCTCGACCTCGCGTTCATGCCACTCGCGCGAGGTGTACCGCTCGATGGAAATGTCGTCGCTTCCCAGGTAACGCGGCGATTCGAGTCGGAGTACCTTCGGCACCTCGTGGGTGTCGGTGTCGAGTAGTTCCTGATACGTGATCCCCGGGGATCGGGCGTCGATAGCCATGGAATTCTCCTCGCTGGTATCTGCTGCGACCGTAGTCCGTACGGCATCCAGAAATTTACTTTGAAGCAATAATACTTTCCTAAGCGGCGAGCGATTTCAGGCGGGCGCCCTTGTCGTGGAAGTCGGCCTCGTAACACACTTGGTCACGTTCGAAACGCAAGAACGACATCGCCCCGACCGACCATCTCCTGCCCACGTACTCTGGACCGAACGTTGCCGGGTCGATAACCCCTGCACTCATCACGTAGTGAACTGCCAGCCCGTCGTCGTTGGTCCAGAATTCGTCGGGTAGCAGCGTCAAGGTGTCGCAACGCGACAATCCGCGGGCGAAGAACGCCCGGATCGCGGGCCAGCCGTCGAACTGGCCGCTGGCGACGTCGAACAGCGTGGCGTCGGGTGTGAAGTACGACTCGGGTGCGTCGGGATTGCCCGAACTCCATCCGGCGAACACGCGGCGGGCGATCTCGATCTGCTTGGCATGGTTGCTCATCCGGCGAACCGTAGTTCCGCTTGTGCCGGTTGGAATGTTGGTCAACACTGGCGAAATGAACGCTGACGAGAAGGCCATCATCGATCTCACCATTGCGTACACCTGGGCGCTCGACACGAAGCAGTTCGATGAGCTGCGCGATGTGTTCACGCCCGATGCGACCGGCATGCTGCATGGCGTCGCCTGCGACGATGCCGAGGCGATCATCACTCGAATCTCGGGCGCCCTGACCCGACTCGATGCCAGTCAGCACCTGATCGGCAACCATCAGGTCCGCATCGATGGCGACACCGCCACGTGCCGATGCCAGTTGCAGAGCCAGCACGTCAAGCGTGGCACCGAAGGCGGAGAGACCTACATCATCGGTGGCACGTATGTGGACCGTCTGGTGCGCACCGCCAACGGTTGGAGGATCAGCCACCGCACGATGGAGGAGACGTGGAACACGGGTAACCGCGCCGTGGTCAAACCTGCGTCGTAGCCGAGCTAGGACGGTGGCGCCGTGCCGTCGACGAGCGAATCGATCCAACGATGGATGTTCTGGTTACCGCGCTCGTTGCGCCCGAATCTGAATTGATCGTCGGCGATCGACGGCAGCGCGGCGGTGATCTTCATCACGGTGCTGAAATCTTCGTCGCGTGTCACGGCTTCGTAGGTGGCCCGCTTGCGTTCCGCCTCGGCCATCATCTCCTCGGTCACCAGCGGCTCGCGGAAGTACTGGTACTGCGTGACGATCGACGTACTCGCGGTCGCGCCAGGCAGGATGCGACTGACCATCAATCCCGTGTTCGGCTGACCTGAGATCGAAACGTTGGGGAACACGTAGTGCACCAGGCTCATACCAAGATTGAGTTGCCATTCGTCGACCGGCAGTTCGCGCATGGTCGGCAGCTGCTTGTTGGCGAACCCGAGGCGTACGTGTGGGCCATACAGGTCATACGTGTTGCGATTCGTGATCGACTTGGTGCCGATCGTGTCGCGGTGCAAGAAACCGAGGTGATAGCCGTCGACGTACCCGTCGGCGGTGGCTTTCCAGTTGCCGCTGTCGAGCACGGTCTCGACGTCGTGGCGATGCAGTTTCTCGAGTTGCAGATAAGCCAGTGACGTGGCCATGTCTCCGAGCCACTCGTCGACGTCGAATGTCAGCCCCGGAGTGAGCACTGCGAACACTGCACCACAACGCTCGGCAGTTGGCAGTTCGATCAGGCCGGTGACATCGAGTCCCTCGAATGCTTGTCGGTCGGTGTTGCCGACCAGGGCGCCTCGCGTGTCGTACACCCAGAAGTGGTACGGGCACGTGAACCGTCGGGTGTGGCCGAAGCAGCCGTCGGCCACCGGTGCGCCGCGATGGCGGCACACGTTGAGAAACGTGCGGGTCACACCATCGTCGCCGCGAACGACGATGATCGGCCGCTCGGCGATGACCAGCGTGGTGTAGTCGCCTGCGCTGGGTATGTCGCACGACAGGGCCACCAACAGTGGGCTGCGGCGGAAGATCTGCTCCAGTTCCTGCTGAAAGCGGTCCTCATCGCGGTAGCGCGTAACCGGTACGTTCAGCATCGAGTCGCCGTAGTCGCCGTGTTCGGCATCGACGTTGGCGAGTAGTCGCTGGGCTACATCGGTGAGCGGTGTGGCGGTCATGGCGCGCCCTCCTCGATTTGGTGGTGGCCTCGATTTGGTCGTGGCTCGATAGTTTGACGTCGAAGTAATTCTAGTGGATCGAGACCGGGTTTGCCGAAGCCCACTCGTGTGCAGCAGGTGAGGCCACCCAGGCGATGGCGTTGGCCAGCAGACGGCGATACTGGGGGATCGAGAACGTCGTCGCGCTGTCGCCCGGCTGGATGTACACGATCGGGCTCCGACCGCCGACCGTGGCCCAACCGATGAGGTTGCTGGGCTGCGGATGCCCGACCGTCTTCGGGGCGGCCTCTTCGCCGACCAACACGTGCTCGTACGTCGAGATGAACAGGCCTGGGTCGAAGTCGGCATCGGAACGTAGGAGCGGCACCACCCGGTCCTCGAGCATCGGGCAGCAGTACAACTCGTCGGTGAACGTAAAATCGTCGACGTCTTCGCACACCGGATGGGTGGGGTTCACGACGGTGGCGGTGTAGGTCTCGATGCGCGTGCCCGACGACGGCCAATCGTGCCCGTGTAGCGGCCCCGGCGCATAGTTGAAGCGCCCGCCGATCGCCGTCGCCCAGCCATCCCAGGCCGGCCACCCGGCCAGAGCGTGATGGGTGATGACCATGCCCTGACCTGCATCGAGCAGTGACGTGATCGCTTGCTTCTGCTCGTCGGTCGGCCCGACCGGTTGCGGTGGCTCGCCGCGCTTCAGAGACAGGCCAGGGACGTCGTGACAGACGATCGCGTCCCATTGGTCGGCGTGATCCGCGTCGAACCACTGCTGGGCTGACGGCTGCACGGCATGCGCCCACACCCACCCTCGCGGATCGCAGATCTCGGTGAGCATCGACCTGAACGCGTCGAGGTCGAAGCTGTGGCCTCCGGTCACGGCGAGAACTCGACAAGGTTCCATGGCACCGATCACAGTACATTCGAGCGCGATGGAGGTATCGGTCGAGGATCGCATGAACATCGCCGAGACGATGGCTCGCTTCGCCGCAGGCATCGACACACGCGATTGGATCCTGTACCGGTCGGTGTTCACCGAGCACATCGAGGTCGACTACCGATCGTGGCGCGTCGAATCGTATGGCCCGATGTCGGCCGACGCATGGGTGGCGCGCGGCGCGCGATTGTTCCCCGGGCTCGACGCATCGCAGCATACGCTCAGCAATCTTCGTTTCGAGATCGATGGCGATGTTGCAACGTGTCACGCCTATGTGCGCGCCGACCACTACCTCGTCAACAACTTCGGTGACTCGATGTTCGCGATCGGCGGCATCTACTCCGATCAGTTGGTGCGCAGCGATGGGGGTTGGCTGATCTCAGGCAAGAAGCTCCAGGTGCTGTGGAGCCAAGGCAACAGACACATCATGACGCTCGCAGCCGAACGCGCTGCCGGGCTCGCCGAATCAGGAGGATCAACGGATGTCTCGTGAAGGCTTGGCCTCGGCCGCCAGGAGTGTCGATGAGGTGAAGGCGGTGGTGGCCAGCCTCACCGACGACGAGTGGTCGCTGCCCAGCGGGTGCGTGGGCTGGACGGTCAAGGACCTCGTGGCGCATATGAGTTCCAACTTCAAGGAGGTCGTCGAGCCGTCCCCGCCTCCGCCGGAGCCGATCAACCTGCCGGCCGAACGGCTGATGGACATGCTCGTCGAGCCGCGCAAGGACTGGTCGAACGCCCAGGTCCGCGATGAGTACCTGAAGTACTGCGATGGTGCAGTCGGCGTCCTGGCTGCCCTGCAGGACGAGCCGTTGGCATCGACCGTGATCCCATTGGTGGACCTCGGCAGCTACCCGATGAATCAACTCGCCGACGCCTTCGCCTTCGACCATTACTGCCATCTGCGGATCGACCTGCTGCAGCCGACCGGTCCGGTGGCGCGTGGCCTACCCGCTGTCGACGACGACTTGGTGGCTCCTGCTGTCGGATGGATGCTGACCGGACTTCCGCAGATGCAGCCGGGTTTGGAACAACAGTTGGACGGATCGATCCGCCTGGCGCTGCTCGGCGCGGGTGGGGGCTCGTGGCGAATCGATCGCGATGGCGATGCCATCTCAGTGACTGCCGACTCCGGTCCGGCCGATGCGACGGTCACTTCCAGCGCCCACGACTTCCTGCTGTGGGGAACGAAGCGAACCGAATGGCGCGATGCCTGCACCATCGAAGGCGACGCCGCTGTCGCCGAGAAGTTCCTCGACGCCCTCAACATCGTTTGAGTTCGAAGCGCCGTGAGCTAGTGGGGTCAAGCGTTTGATGACTCCGGCCCCGCATAGGGGCGCCAGTCATCACACGCATCGTTCACACAGGTGCGCTTGACGACTCCGGCCCCGATACGGGGCGCCAGTCATCAAACGCCGTGGACCTGCTCGGGGTTGCCTAGAAGGCGACGCGCTGGGTGAAGCCGCCGTCGACGACGATGTTCTGGCCGTTGACCCACGATGACATCGGGCTGGCCAGGAAGGCGACGACGTTGGCGATCTCGTCGGGTCGGCCCAACCGTCCAGCGGGATGCTGATTGACGTGCTGCGTGTAGTAGTCGGGCATGCGCTCCTTGATGCGCTCCCATGATCCGCCGTCGATGTACACCGGCCCGGGGGACACGACGTTGGCGCGAATGCCCTCGACGTAGGTTTCCTTCGCCAAGTGTGAGATGTAGTTGATCAGTCCGGCCTTCATCGCTCCGTAGCTGTACCCGCCTCCGGGGAAGTGGTGATATTCGATCGAGGCACTGGTGCCGAGCTGCACGATGCTGCCGGCGCCCGCAGCCCGCAGATGAGGCAACGCGGCATCGATGGTGCTGACTGTGCCGAGTACGTCGACATCGAAACTTCGTCGCCAGCCCTCGAGCGACGGTGGAATCCCACCCTTGGCACTGGTCGTGGTGACGACGACATCGACGCTGCCGAATCGAGCCGCTGAGTCGTCGACCCATGCTGTGACCGCAGCAGGATCTTCGACGTCGACCGCGGTGCCGATCACCCCCGCACCGAGTTCGTTTGCGGCCTCGGCGACACCTTCGGGATTGCGTGCGCAGAAGGCGACATGCATGCCCTCGGCGAGCAGTCGCTCGACAACGAAGCGGCCGATGCCGCGTGAGGCACCGGTGACGAGTGCGGTCTTGCCGGTCAGGCTGAGGTCCATGTGCTCCTCCCGAGTTAGTTTGGATTGGGCGATCGGAACGTAACATCGACCGAGTGATCGACACGACCGACCAACGCCGCCAGCTGATCAACACGACCAGCGACGATCCGCACTTGGTCGGCAGTGCGTGCAGCGAGTGCGCCACACAGACATTCCCGGCACAGTCGGGATGTCCTCGATGTGGCAGCAATTCCGTCAGCGAGGTCGCCCTGCCGCGAACCGGCGCGGTGTGGACGTGGACGGTGCAGCGATTCGCGCCGAAGGCGCCATACCTCGCAACGTCGCCCTACGAGCCGTTCGCGCTCGCCTATGTAGATCTTGGTCCGGTGAAGGTCGAAGGCCGGCTGCGTGGCAAGCCGATCGATGGTTGGAGAATCGGCGATGCGGTGCAGGTCGTCATCGATCCAACGGCGACGCCGCTGAGTTTCTGGTTCGAACCGAAAGAGGAGATGAAGTAATGGACGTTGCAATCGTTGGGGTCGGTCTGCATCCGTTCGGTCGGTTCGACATCTCCGCGCGAGAGATGGCCTTGGTCGCGTCCCGTGGGGCGCTGGCCGATGCCAACGTCGAGTGGGCAGACATCGACTTCGCCGCCGGTGGCAGCAAGGACGGCGGGCACGCCGACGCACTGGTCAAAGAGCTCGGCCTCACCGGCACACCGTTCATGAGTGTCTACAACGGTTGCGCCACAGGTGGCTCCTCGCTGCTAGCGGCCGCTAACGCGATCGAGGCGGGCATGGCCGACCTCGCCCTCGCTGTCGGGTTCGACAAGCACGAGCGTGGCGCGTTCGCAGCCGATCCGGCCGAGTACGGCATCGGCGAGTGGTATGGCGAGGACGGAATGATGGTCACCACGCAGTTCTTCGGTATGAAGATCCAGCGCTACCTCGCCGACCATGACCTCGACCCGCGGTTGCTTGCCGAACTGTCGGCAAAGGCGCTGCGCAATGGTGCTCGCAATCCCAACGCATGGCGGCGCAACGCACTCAGTGTCGACGCCATCGCCGATGCCGAGATGGTCAATGACCCGCTCACCAAGTACATGTTCTGCAGTCCCAGTGAAGGCGCGGCAGCAGTCGTTCTGGCGTCCCCGGAGAAGGCCAGGGAACTTCGTGCCGATCCGGTGTGGCTACGAGCGGTCGAGTTCCGCACACGCAAGTACGGCACGTTCGAAGTGTTCAGCCCGTCGCTCGCCGCCGAGATCACGCCGGGTGCCACGGTCTACGCGGCGGCAGCCGCGTTCGAGACGGCAGGCGTGGCGCCGAGCGACATCGACGTGGCCCAGATTCAAGACACCGAGGCCGGCGCTGAACTGATGCACCTCGCTGAATGTGGGCTCTGCGAACACGGTGAACAGGGCGACTTGATCATGAGTGGTGCGTTGGAGATCGAGGGTCGGCTCCCGGTCAACACCGATGGCGGATGCATCGCCAACGGAGAGCCGATCGGCGCCAGCGGTCTTCGCCAAGTGATCGAATGCGTGCTGCAGTTGCAGAATCGTGCCGACGGCCGTCAGGTGCCCGATGATCCGCAGACCGCCTTCACTCAGGTGTACGGCGCACCGGGGCTGAGCACCTGCACCGTGCTGTCCCGTTAACTCTCGCCATCCGATGGTCGTGGGTGAGACGGCACGCCGAAGGCGGGCTGGCTCACGCGTTTGTTCAACTGGTTGAAGGGGATGTCGCGGTCGACGCGTGGCTCGCCGGGTAGGCCGAGCACTCGTTCGCCGATGATGTTGCGTTGAATCTCGTCGCTGCCGCCGGCGATGCGGTAGCCGGGTGAGCCGAGCAGATGCTCGTTCCATCCGTACGTGCCCCACTCTCCGGTGTCGGCTGTCATGGCCGGACCCAACAGTTCACCGGCGACATCGCTGATCAGGCGCAGTGTCTCGGTCCACATCAACTTGCTGATCGAGCCCTCCGGCCCTGCGGTACCGGTGCGATTGGTCGTCGCTGCGGCCCGGGCGATACCCCAATCGCGGGCTTTCTCCCTGCAGTACACGCGAGCGAGCTGCTGGCGCAGCACGGGATCGTCGGAACGTCCGGCATGTCGGGCCAGCCCGAGTAGATCGTCGAAGTTGCCACCGCGCCGCCCGTGCCCGCTGGTCTCGCGTTCGAAGCCGAGGATGGTCAGCGCCACCTTCCAGCCATCGCCGATCTCGCCGATGCGCATGTCGTCGTCGACCCGAACCCCCGTGAGGAACACCTCGTTGAACGAAGCACCGCCGGTCATCTGCCGGATCGGGCGGACCTCGAGTCCCGGTGCATCCAGCGGCACGATGAATGCCGTCATGCCGGCATGCTTGGGCACGTCGGGATCGGTACGACAGATCGCAAAGCCCCACGGAGAGAGGTTCGCCGTCGACGTCCACACCTTCTGGCCGTCGATCACCCATTCCTCGCCATCTCGCACGGCCTTCGTCGAGAGACCGGCCAGGTCGCTGCCGGCGCCCGGCTCGGAGAACAGTTGGCAACAGAACTCCTCGCAATGAGCAAACCGAGCGACCCACCGTTGCCGTTGCTCGGCCGTGCCGAACTTCTCGATCGTCGGGGCGATCAACTTCGAGGTGACAGCGACGACTTCGTGATCTCTGGGCACGTCATACTGCGATTCGACTCCGACGTATGCGCGCTCGTGTGCCTTGCTGAGCCCGAGCCCGCCGTATTCCGGCGAGAGCGCGATTGCTCCGAAGCCGGCCTCGGTACGTTCACGATTCCACGATTGGTATTGAGCCAGGAACTCGCGCTCAGTCTCGACAGGAGTGTCGTGGAACACGGTGACAGAGAACTCGCCATGACCCCACGCCTTCTCCACTTCGTCGACGACGGCACGCCTGGGAGCCCGTGCCTCGAGCCAGGTTTCGGCCCGGGCGCAAAATGATGCAACGTCTTCCACGATGGATCCTTCTTCGGACTCGGCGTCGACACGAGTGCCGTGCGGCGCGTTGGGTTTCCTGGCGGCCGGGCCGCGGTGCAACACTATGCTGGAAATTACTTGGACATCAAAGGAGCTGTGCCGTGGACCTCGGACTTACCGGAAAGAAAGCGCTCGTTACCGGGGCGACGAAGGGCATCGGCAGGGCCATTGTCGAATTGTTGGTGGCGGAGGGCGCATCCGTCGCGCTGTGCGCACGCAACGCCGAAGAAGTCGACAAAGCGGTTGCCGAACTCAGCGCCGGTGGCGGCACCGTCTTCGGCGCGACAGCGGATGCTGCCGACAGCGAGTCGTTGCGCAAGTTCATCGCCTCGGCAATCGAAGCATTGGGCGGCCTCGACATCTATGTGCACAACACGTCGGGCAAGCCGGCCAAATCGTTCGAGGCCTGGAAGAACAACTTCGACATCGACATCATGGCGCTGGTCCACGGCGTCGACGCCGCCTCGGCAGCGTTGATCGACGGCGGCGGCTCCGTGATCAGCATCGGCACGACGGCCAGCGCTGAGCACTTTGCCAGTGGGTCCAACAGCTACAGCGCCTTCAAGGCGGCGGTGGTCAACTGGACGCTCGGTCAGGCACAGGTGCTGGGTGCAAAAGGTGTGCGGTGCAACGTGGTGTCGCCCGGCCCGATCTTCATCGAAGGCGGCGATTGGGATCGCGTCAAGCAGGCCAAGCCTGAGTTCTTCGAGGCATCGGCCAAGAACCATCCAGGCGGCGAACTAGGTACGGCTTCCGACGTTGCCAACACCGTGGTCTTCTTGGCATCGGAGCGGGCCCGGCACATCAACGGCGTGAACGTGACTGTCGACGGCGGATTCATGAAGCGGGTCAACTTCTGAGCGATGTCGCCGCCCCGGGCCGGCGGATCGACGTCGTGTTGGTGACCGGCGGTAAGTACCACGACTTCGACTTCGCCCGCCGTGAACTGCTCGGCCTGCTTGCCGAGCACGACGAGTTCCGCGTGCGCGTGCAGCCCGACTACGAAGACGCCGAGGCGATCGCCGCTGCCGAGATCCTGGTCACCTACACGTGCGACGTTCGCCCGTCCGATCGGGCCCAGCAGATCATCCGTGAGTGGGTCGAAGGCGGAGGTCGGTGGGTAGCACTGCACGGCACCAATTCGGCGTTGGGAGATGCGTCGGTGCGGCCCGTGGCAACACCGCGCCCATTCCGGCTCTGGGCCGACACGCTGGGCAGCCAGTTCATCGCCCATCCGCCGATCGAGCCGTACATGGTCGAGGTCACCGAGCCGTCGCATTGGCTCGTCGCCGGCCTCGATTCGTTTGAGGCAACCGATGAGTTGTACCTCAACGAGTACCCCGATCGGTCCTCATTGGTGCCGCTCCTGCACACCACCTACGTGGGCACGGCAAACGGCTTCGTGGAGAGCGACTGGACGGCCTGCGACCCCCAACATCTGGTGATGTACCTGCGTCCCCTCGGAGGGGGTGGCGTGCTGTACAACACCTTGGGCCACTGTCGAGGCCACTACGACATGGTCCCGGTCAAGGAATACTGGCCCACCATCGACCGCTGCTCGTGGGACCTCCCCGTGTTCTACGAGTTGCTGCGTAGGTCGCTGCGCTGGGCAAGAGGGCAAACTGCATGATGACCGCACCGACGAACCACAGGAGGCACTGATGCACTTCTCCACCGACGTGCAGATGGATCTACACCGCCGCATGGTCCGAATCCGCCTCTTCGAAGAAGCGGCCGGCAAGCTCGCCGAGTCGGCGCGTCTTCCCGGATTCCTCCACCTCTATGTCGGTGAGGAAGCTGTCGCGGCCGGTGTCTGCGCAGCGCTCAACGACGACGACCAGATCACCTCGACACACCGCGGCCACGGCCACCTCGTTGCCAAGGGCGGCGACTTCAACCGCATGATGGCCGAGTTGATGGGCAAGGCCACCGGCTACAACAAGGGCAAAGGCGGGTCGATGCACATCTGCGATCTCGACCTCGGCATGCTCGGCGCCAACGGGATCGTGGGCGCCGGTTCACCGATTGCCGTCGGCGCGGCCTTCGCCAACAAGTACCGCAAGAAGGGTCAGATCGCGGTCACGTTCTTTGGCGACGGGGCGACCAACATCGGTGCGTTCCACGAAGCCGCCAACATGGCGTGCGCGTTGAAGCTGCCTGTCGTTTTCGCGTGCGAGAACAACGAGTACGGCGAGTTCACACCACGAAGCAAGACGATGGCCATCACCGACATCGTCGATCGTGCGGCGGGCTACGGGATGCCCGGCGTGATCGTCGACGGCATGGACGTGGTCGCCGTGCACGAAGCCGCTACCGACGCGGTCGCCCGGGCCCGTCGTGGCGAGGGTCCGTCACTGATCGAGGCGAAGACCTACCGGTTCTACAACCACCACGGCATCCAGAACCTCGGACTCAAGTACCGCCCCGATGCCGAAGTCGACGAGTGGAAGGCGCGTGACCCGATCTTCTCGTTCGAGGAGCGGTTGATCGAGAACGGCACCGCCACGTCGGAGCAGGTCGAGGCGATCTGGGCCGAGCTGCGCGCCGACATCGACACTGCGATCACCTTCGCCGAGGACAGTCCGTTGCCCGATCCGGATCAGGTGCTCGTGGACGTTTACACCGGGGGACTGCGGTGAGCGCGGAGCGAACCAAGAGCTACGCGGCCGCGTTCACCGAGGCCGTGCGCCTCGAGATGGAGGCCAATCCCGACGTGTTCGTCGCGGGTGAGGACGTCGGCGCATTTGGCGGCGTCTTCCACACGTTCGGCGGTCTCCAAGAGCAGTTCGGTGAAGACCGGGTCGTCGACACCCCGATCAGCGAGCAGGCCATCATCGGCCTCGGTCTCGGCGCGGCGGTGTGCGGTCTCCGCCCAATCGTCGACCTGATGTTCATGGACTTCATGTGCGTCGCCCTCGACCAAATCGTCAATCAGGCAGCGAAGTTGAAGTACATGTTCGGTGGCGGCGCGGTCGTGCCGCTCACCATCACCACCGCGGGTGGCGGCGGTCTGTCGGCCGGGGCACAGCACAGTCAGAGCCTCGAGGCGATCCTGTGTCACATCCCGGGCCTCAAGGTCGTCTACCCGTCGAACGCCTACGACATGAAGGGCCTGATGACGGCGTGCATCCGCGAGGACAATCCGACCGTCATGGTCAAGCACAAGCGGTTGTTGGGTGTCAGCGGGCCCGTCCCGGAGGAGTCGTACGTCATCCCGCTCGGCAAGGCCAACGTAAAGCGCGAGGGCAACGACGTCACCGTGGTCGCCTGGGGCAAGATGGCCAACGACACGATGCTCGCCGCCGAGGTCCTTGCCGGTGAGGGGATCGAATGCGAGGTCATCGACCCGCGGACGCTGCAGCCGTTCGACATGGACACGGTGATCGACTCGGTGCGCCGAACCAACCACGCGGTCATCGTTCACGAGGCAGTTCGCTTCGGAGGCCTGGGCGGTGAGATCGCCGCGCAGATCCAGGAGGATGCGTTCGACTACCTCGACGCGCCTGTGGGCCGCGTCGGTGGCCCGTTCTCGCCCGTGCCGTTCTCCCCGGCGCTCGAGAAGCACTGGGTGCCGGATCCGCAGAGCATCGCCGAAGCCATCCGCCAAGCAGTCGCCAGACCGCTGCTGAATCGCTGAACCTGTGTCGACCGTTGGCGTGATCGTCAACCCGTGGGCGGGCAAGGACATTCGCCGCCTTCACGCGGCCGTTGGTCACACGCCCGACACGGTCAAGGCCGGGATCGTGCGTCGAGTTGTGATTGCCGCAGCCGAATGTGGTGCGACGCGGATCTTGCTGGGCAACGACGCCAACGGGCTGTCTGCCCGAGCGGTCGAGGGACTTGAAGTTGCAATCCCCATTGAGCTGCTCGACGAAGAACCGACCGGGTCGCGTCTCGACACGGTCCGCGCCGCGTCGAGAATGTGGAAAGAACATTGTGGGGCCGTGGTGATCTTGGGTGGCGACGGGACATGCCGTGACGCGGTGATCGGCTGGCCCGACGTGCCGCTCGTGGCAATCTCGACGGGAACCAACAACGTCTTCCCGACGGCCATCGACGGCTCGTCAGCCGGCGCGGCTGCGGCCTTCGTCGCAGGTGGCGTGGTGGCCATCGTCGATGTCGCGCAGCGGGCCAAGCGCATCGCCGTGCACATCGAAGATCCCGTCGCCGGCCACAGCGACGACATGGCCCTGGTGGAGGTGGCGTTGATCGACGCGGCCTTCAGCGGCGCACGTGCCGTCGTCGATGCGTCGGCGATTCGGCATGTCGTCGCGGCCACGGCCACACCGGCCAGCACTGGGCTGTCCAGTGTCGCCGGTCGTCTGCACCCGGTCGATCGAACCGAACCGGGTGGCGTGTACGTGCGGTTCGGTCCGGGAGGTCGGCGCGTGCGAATGCCGTTGATGCCGGGCTCGTTCGCAACCGTCGATGTGGCCGAGGTGCGCGCCCTGGCGTCGAGCGAACCGGTGGTGTTTGCAGGCCCTGGGATGTTGGCGTTCGATGGCGAACGCGATCGTCGGGTCGGCCCGGAAGCAATCATCACATTGACCATCGACCACAGCGGCCCGTTGGTGATCGACGTCGAGAAGACGTTGATACGCGCCGCGCGTGATCGACGTTTCGACGTTCCGGAGGATTGTCATGCCAGTTGAGTTCCAGATGCCGAAACTGGGTTTGACGATGGAGGAAGGCACCATCGTCGAATGGCTCGTCGCCGATGACGCAGAGGTTGCCGAAGGCACTGCGGTCGTACGCATCGAGACCGACAAGGTCGAGACCGAGGTCGAGAGCAGTGGTGGTGGGCGATTGCACCACATCGGCCAACCCGGGCAGGCCTATGCGTGTGGTGCTGTGATCGCCGTGTTCCTCGCCCCGGGGGAGGTCCCACCGGACACCGCTGTACCCGCTGCTGCTGTCGCGCCGGTCGCCGCAGCCCCCGCTCGACCCGTTGCGACGTCTGCGCCGAGCGTGCCACAGGCTCGAACGGTTGACGGTCGTCTGTTGGCTTCTCCGAATGCAAAGCGGGTCGCTTCCGAGGCTGGGATCGACATCGCAATGGTCGCGGGTACCGGGCCCAGCGGTCGCATCGTGTCCGACGACGTCGCTGCCGCGATCAGTGCCGGTACCGGCGTTTCACGCCCGCTGGGGATGACGTTCAGCACCCGCGAGGAGGTCGTCGCCAGTGTCGCAGCTCGCAATCTCGCCGACCTGCTGGGCATCGACCTCGCGGCTGTCGCCTACGACCCGGTCGAGTATCGAATCACCCGCGACGGCGTTGCCGCGTATGTGCGTCAGCGGTTGGCGGGCCCGGTGACGGCCCCCGCGCTCGCCGCTCCCGCTCAATCTTCGCCGCCCGAACTGGCACCCGCTTCGCAAACCCCGGCCCGCGTGATCCGAATGGCGGGTATGCGCGCCACGATCGCCAAGCGAATGCATGCCTCGCTACGCGAGATGGCCCAGCTGACCTTGGCGATGGACGCCGACATGAGCGCAGTCGTCGCCGATCGTGCC
>JANOJI010000136.1:0-10826 GCA_031408175.1 Ilumatobacteraceae bacterium | reverse complement strand
GGGATGTCGGACTCGTCACAGTTCCACACGTTGGCGACGGCGGCACGGTGCTCGGGATTGGTGATGTCTCGGTTGCCTGGCAACTGGTCGCACTTGTGCCCGTGCTCGCGTCCGCCTTGGCCGTTGCCCTGCCCGGTGATCGTCGAGACACCGCAGCCGGGTTTTCCGAACTTGCCGGTGGCGAGCCCGAGGTTGATCGCGGCGAGCACGTTGTCGACGCCCTTGGTGTGCTGCTCGATGCCCCGAGCATGCAACATCATTCCCGTCGCCGATGTGCCCCACAGCTCGGCCGCCTCCTCGATGCGAGCGGCCGGCACGCCTGTGATGCCGGCCGCCCAAGTCGGTGTCATGTCGGCGACGGCTGCAGCCGCTTCGTCGAAATTGAGGGTGTGCGCGTCGATGAAGCCGTGATCGAGCCAGTCGCGATCGATCAGGATGTGCAGTACGGCGCCGAACAGTGCCGAGTCGGTGCCAGGACGTACCGGCAAGAACAGGTCAGCCGTGCGGGCAAGGGGCACGACGCGCGGGTCCTGCACGATCAACTTGGCACCGCGATCACGGGCCCGCCAGATGTAGCTCGTGGTGATCGGGAACGTCTCGGCGACGTTCGATCCGGCGATCCACACCACGTCGGCAAGCGGGATGTCGCTCCACGGGTTCGGTGCCCGATCGACACCGAGCGCCTTCTTGTTCCCGGTGCCGGCCGACACCATGCAGTACCGGCCGTTGTAGTCGAGATTGGCGGTGTGCAGGGCGAGTCGGGCGAACTTGCCGACGAGGTAGCTCTTCTCGTTCGTCAGCGACACACCGGACAACATTGCGAACGCGTCGTCGCCATGCTCGGCCTGGATTCGTCGGATCTCGGACACGACACGATCGAGCGCCTGGTCCCACGTGATGTTGCGGAACCCGCCAGATGCCGTGTCGTCGCGTTCCATCGGGTGCAGCAGTCGATCGGGATGGCCGCCCTGCAGGTAGCGCTTCACACCCTTCGGGCAGAGCTTGCCTTCGTTGAACGGGAAGTCGTACCACGGCTCGAACCCGACCACCGCGTTGTCATGGACCTTGAGCTTGATGCCGCACTGCTGACCGCAGAAGCAGCAGTGGGTGTTCACGACCTTGTCGATCTGGAGACCGGCATCCCATCCACCAGGAGGGGCTTCGTTGAGGTGCGGCCCGTATCGGGCGATGAGCTCGTCGTCGGTGATCGGTGGTCGTGCCATCAGCCGAACCCTCCTACCCGAGCCGATTGGGCGAGGGTGACATGTGTGCGCCGGCATCGGGGGCAGGTGTCCTGGTAGTTGCCGCCACCATCGATCGAGTAGTCGAACCCGACCTGCGGGAGCACTTCTTTGAGATCTGCGATCTGCTGGGCGCTGGCGAACGGATCGCCGCAACGTCGGCAGACTGCGGGTTCGCCTTCGGCGTTGGCGCGCTTGTAGTACGCGACACCGAGGTTGCCAGGGCGTTGGAATATGTGGAACAGCTTCCCGAACGGCAGGTACATCAGCCCGAGGATCACCGTCAGTGCATGGATCGTGTTCAGCGCCGAATAGAAGCGGCCCTCGAGCCACATGCTCGAAACCGTCAAGAACAGACCGGAGACCGAGACTGCGAACAAGCCGGCGAGAGCGAGGAAGTCGCCGGAGCGCTCTGTCGCCATCGCTCCCGGATCGCGTAGCCGCCTGCGGAGGAAGATGAACACGCCGGCGAGCACGAGGACGGCGGCGATGTCGAGGGCGTGGAAGATGAGCCAGCCGAGAATGCTTTCGGCATCGAAGTGGAGGGTCCCGACACGCGAGATGTACACCTGGTACCGGTCGGCCTGCTGTCCGACGCTCTCGAAGTGCAACAAGCCGAGTGTGAGCGGGATGGTCACCAGGCCGGCGAGGATGCACCCCCAGAACACGAACTGGTGGGCGAGCCAGCGCGCCCGAGACCGTCGACGGATGAACCCTTGCGTCAGCAGCTGTGTCGCGACGAGCGACGGTAGCGCCGCGACGTTGCGTGCCTTGCGTTGCCGGAACGCATCCCAGCCCCGGCGGTTGAGCATCGCCGTCGGCGGTCGGCGCAACCAGACGGCGTACCGATACGCCACACCAAACACGGCGAAGATGATGCCGAACAGGTAGCCGACGAGCGCCGCGTCGAACCAGACGAGACGATCGCTGCCGATGAACGTCAGTGCGATCACGATCGCGACGCCGACAGCTCCCCACGCCACACCGCGGCGATCCAGATGGTTCGCAGAACCTCTCACGCCGACACCCTAGATCGGACCGGAGCGGCGACGTTCCGGGTCGCTTCAGGCACCATCACCGCGCCGCCACATCGGTTCGATCGGTGCCGCGCCACTGCCAGACACGCCCGACATCAGGCGTTCCATGGCCGCCGCCATCTTGCGTCCCCGCCCCTTCGCGATCTCGGCAAGCGGTCCCTGGAACGACGAGTCGATCGTGTCGCAGAAGAGTTCGATCCACCGTTCGTAATGCGAATGCGACAGCGGTGTCCGTGCGTGGACAGGTTCGTGGGCTCGGAGAGGTTGCCCCTCGTATCCGGGCGAGCCGAGCAGCTGCCAGGCCCAGAACTCGATCAGCGTCGCGATGTGCGCGTTCCAGTTCACGTGGGCGGCTTCGAACACCGGGCCGAGCACACCGTCCATCGCCGCGTCTCGATAGAAGTTGCGTACCAACAGCTCGATGTCGTCGCGGTCGACGATGTCCGGATTCGCGGTTCCGATCATCCGCGCACCAGCACGGCCCGTGTGGCTTCCAGGTCCACCACCAGGGGAAACAGCAGATTGTTCTCCTTGTGGATGTGCAGGTGAGTGTCGGCCTCCAGCTCCGCCATCGCCGCGAAGCACGCCTCATACGAGGCACAGCCGTCCGCCGGCGGTGCGTAGCCATCGGTCAGGTGGCGCAGCCGGACGAGCAGGTCGCCGACAGCATCGTGCTCGCTCAACATCACCGAGATCGGGTTCCGCAGGGACCCGCAGTGGAACGACGGCAAACCAGTCGAGGTCGCCAGCTCGCGGATCATCGGGAACAACATGCGCTCCTCTTTCAGCATGTGTGGCTCGAGATCCGCGCGCACCTGCGCGAAGCACGATGCGACCGCCACGAGCTCGGGATGTCGGGCACCGTGGACTGCCACGATCTTGTCGACCAGCGCGGTGACCCTGGGCAGCTCGTCCCACAGGTACCGGTGATGGGTGGCCTCGAGGTGATCGACGAGGACATCAGTGGTCATCGTCGCCCACTCCGCTGAACCCGAGGTCGCTTCCACTGCCGAGAGTTCGGCGACGGTCGCCTCCGGATCCAAGCCGATCAGCGCACATGCTTCGCCGAGCGGGCGGCGTCCGCCGCAGCAGTAGTCAAGACCGCGACGCTCGAACTCGCGCGCCAACTGGGGAAACGCGTCCACCGCCTCGGCCAACGTCGTCGTCACATCGATCTTCACCATTTGCTTCTCCTTCTCGGGGGACACACACACGATCGGTTCACCACAGCACGCCCGCAGCCGTCACCGCGACCAGAGCAAGCCCGATGCCCATCTGTCGCAGACCCACCTGCTTCGCCGGTATCGGCGCACGACGCACCCACACGGACTGCGCCGCTGCCAACATGACGACTCCCGCCAGACCGAGCAGCAGCCGGCGATCGGCGAAGACCGCCGACGTTGCGACTGTGACGCTCACCACCTGCGCCAGGTCGCTCTGCCACACCGGCGCCTGACCGCGGCGCAGGCGCAGGATGTGAATTCGGATGAACGGGATCGCACCGACGGCGCGAGCTGCCAACACGAGCCAGACACCGGCGGCGAGCCCACTGCCCTGCCCCGCTGCCAGCACGATCGATGCTGCGACCGCAGAGATACCGATCGCCCCGCACAGCTCCGGCACCAATCGGCGGCCGCGGCTTCGAACGTCGAATGACAATTCGATCGCGACCAGTGGACCGGCAACAAGCACTGGAGCCATCCAGGACCACCCTGCCAGTGAGACTGCCAGTGCGACGGTCGACCCGAGCACGATCAACTCCACCATCGCGATCCGAAGTGCCAGGTGAGATCGGTCGAGCCAACGCCCGCGACGAAGGTCGACGGCCACCAACTTGAGTGGCGTCCGCACTAGGAACGCGGTGAACGCCGCCACACCCAACGCCACACCGGCACCCGACCAGGCAACGACCAGACCGAGCAACACGGGCTCCAAGGTCAACCCCCAGCCACCGTGCTCGCTCGGTAGGGCCACGGCGCGCCATCCAGCTCGCACATCCACGTCACGCTCTACGTGAGTCGCCGACATCACGCGACCACCGCTTCGACACCAGACATCGGCGTCGACTGCAGCACCGCGACCAGCTCGGTTCGCGCCTGGCCCCACGCCAGGTGCAGCACGCACGGTTCAGTTGCCTGGCACGGTCGATCAGCAACCACGCAGCGCCCGATGTCGGTCGCCCCGTCCACAGCCTCGATCACCTGCAGCACATTGACCTCGCTCAGCACGGCCCGGCAGCGGTAGCCGCCCGTCGGCCCGGGATCGGACTGCACCCAGCCTGCTCGCACGAGCGGACCGAGGACCTGCGGCACGAATGAGACCGTGGTACCCAACCGTTCGGCCAGCTCCGATGCCTTCACGCGCCCCGATGACCGCCCCAGCAGGGCCAACGCCCGAATCGCCAACTCGGCCCGACGGGTGATCTCCAGTCGCATACTGCGAGACTCATGGATTCAGCCGGCCCCAGCTAGGGCACAAAGACCTCTTCATCGACCGAAATCGGCAGCGTCCACCAACGTGGCTTCGCGCAGAGCTCGTCACGTTCCTGAGCGCAACGCTTCGACGGGCTCGAGTCGCGTCGCTCGCAACGCTGGATAGGTGCCGGAGACGAGGCCGGTGAGACCTCCGACGACAGGTGCGAGGAACGGGGCGAGCGGATCGAGCACAGGTGTCCATTGTTGGTAGGCGCTGACGACGACAACGACAAGGGCGCCGAGGCTCGCACCGAGAACTCCCCCGACGAAACCAACCGTGGTGCTCTCGAGCAGGAACTGCTGCCCGATGTGTCGACGTGACGCACCGAGAGCACGACGCAGACCGATCTCACCAGTGCGTTCGATGACTGACACGAGAGTGACGTTGGCGATACCGATCGCGCCGACGAGGAGCGACACGCCGCCGAGAATCAGGAACAGCAGATCGAGATCGTTCTGCACGGCATCGCGCACGCGTTTGGGTTCGGGTGGCGACACGACTTTGAGGCTGCGCGGGTTGTCCGGGCGGAGCGCGATCGGTGTCTGTCGGGCAATCAGCGAAGCTGCGCCGATGTCGGTCTCGACGACGACGAGACCAGGATTGGCGAGCCGGTAGTGGCGCCGCGCGGTACCTT
Source organism: Ilumatobacteraceae bacterium (assembly GCA_031408175.1). Lineage (GTDB taxonomy): Bacteria > Actinomycetota > Acidimicrobiia > Acidimicrobiales > Ilumatobacteraceae > JAENVT01. The sequence goes on along the minus strand of JANOJI010000136.1, from coordinate 5,439 downwards.
CCGGAATGATGACCGCGCCGAGCAGGTCGGGTTGCCGGGCGACACTGGCGAGGAGGCCAATCACAAGGTAGACGTCGTCGCCGATCGTGATTGCTGGTAGCTGGTCGACACGGCTGATGCCGAGCCGTTCAGCGGCGTTCGGTCCGAGCACGGCGACCCGTTCAGCCCGTTCGGATTGGGCGTCGTCGATGGTCCTGCCAGTGCGCAGTTGGGCTCGGACAGCCCGGAACAGTCCCGGGGAGGCTGCACTGACGGTCAGCTTGAACTCAGTCGGATTTTGAGGATCGCTCACCGGCGAGGCGGCGACGAGCCGAGAGCCGACGTCGAGCGTGCTCAGATTGCCCACCGCGGCCACACCATCGAGGCGACCCAGACGCGTTGGGGCATCCCATGGCAGCGCGTCGGTCGTCGTCGTGGTCGCGGACGGCTTGGGGCTGACGACGATCTCGGTTGCAGCGAGCTCGTCAAATCGTCCGACGATCTGGTTGCCGGCGGTTCGAGACAGACCGAGTGTGGCAACCAGGGATGCCAAACCGATGACCGTTCCAAACACGGTGAGGACCGTGCGTCCGGGTCGCGCGAAGAGCCCCGCGGTAGCTTCGTTGGCCAGATCGCGGATCGTCATGCCCGAAGACGCGACGAGCGTCTCCTCTGCGGCGCGGCTGTGACGGACTCGCCTGAACGTCCTCATCGGTCGGCCTCGGTCAGCATGCCATCGGTGATGCCCACTCGCCGACCTGCTCGCTCGGCCACGTCGTGCTCGTGGGTGATCATCACAATCGTCTTGCCTTGTCGATTCAACTCGGCGAACAACTCGAGCACTGTCGCAGTGGTCGTCGAGTCGAGGTTGCCAGTCGGCTCATCGCACAGAAGTAGCCGCGGTGATCCGGTCAGCGCCCGGGCGATGGCGACCCGCTGGCGCTCGCCGCCGGACAGCCGGGTGGGAAAGAACTCGGTGCGGTGACCGAGGCCGACGGTGTCGAGCGCTGCCGCAGCCCGAGTTCGCCGATCGTGGCTGGGCGCCATTCGGTAGATGTCGGCGAGCATCACGTTCTCGATGACGGTGCGATGTGCGAGCAAGTGGAACGACTGAAAGACGAATCCGATCCCGCGGCACCGTAGACCGGCTCGCTGCTTGTCACTGAGGTCGGCGACCTCGATCCCTTCGAACTGGTAGGAGCCCGAAGTCGGCGTGTCGAGGCACCCAATGATGTTCAACAACGTCGACTTGCCAGAACCGGACGGCCCGACGATGGCGACCCATTCACCCTCTTCGACGGACAGGTTCACATCGACGAGCGCGTCGACCGGAGGTTCGGAATCGAACTGCTTGCCCAGTGAGGTCAATGAGATGACGGCTGGCGCGAGCCTGTCGCCGTCAGCCACCGGGGCCACCCGACGACACGGCTGTGGTATCGCTAGCAGGAATCGTGTCGGCCGGGGACATCGCATCGGGTGCAGGCGAACCGGTGTCAGCTGGCAGGGCAGGTTGATCGACACCGACCACGACCAGATCACCCCGGTGCAGGTCGTTCTTTGGCGCGCTGATCCCGACGTATCCGGCGGCGGACAGGCCGGGGATCACAATGACGAAATCAGTGGTGCCGTCGACGCTGCGTTGCACCTGCGACGACCCGTCGGCCGCCAACGTCAACGCGCTGACCGGCACCGCAAGCACCGATTTCCCGCTCGATTCGACCGGGATCGTCAACCTCACCGATGCGCCGACCAGGTTCGCTGGTGGCACCGAGACGTCAACGGCCACATAGACGTGAAACCCGTCGACACCGTTGGTCCCCGGAGCGGGGGCCACGAATGCAACCACCCCCTCAGCAGCGATGCCGAGATCCGGTTCGTCAAGCCGAACGGTCATACCTGCCGCCACCAGTCCCGCGTCGGCGAGCGCCAGTCCCGCGTCGACATGGACCACCGAATCAGTCACCGTGATCACCGCGCCAGCGACCGGATCGCCGATGACCACGAGAAGATCCGCGACACGGACCGGGCCAGAGGCGACGAACACCACCTCATCGGCAGGAACCTGAACACCCGCACGCCGATGTGCCAGATCCGCCTCCCGTGCCGCAAGCGTCTCGATGTCGGCACGAGACGTAAGGCCCGATCTTGCGTTGGCGAGACTCTCTTCGGCTGCCACGACTGCTGCTTCGGCGTCGGGGACCTCGGCGGCTGCATCAGCTGCGGCGGTCGTGGCATCGTCGACGGAACGCTCGCCCGCAAGGCGGACGGTTTCGGTGTTGGCGACCGCGATCGCCAGATCGTTCTCCGCGGCGACGATCTCGCCCGATGTCGGCGGCCGCGGGTTCGTCAGATCTTCGAGGGCCAGTTCCTTTGCTGCGATGTCGGCCAGCGCGAGATCGTTGTCCGCTGCAGATTGTGTACGGACTTGTTCGAGAACCTTCGGCGCGTTGTTCAGGAAAGCTTGTGCGTCTGCGATGGCCTGGAGCCCGGCCGTATGAACGTTGTCGGCGGTCACCCGAGCGGTGGTGAGATCGGATTGCGCTGCCGTCAACTGTGCCGCTGTCGCCGCCGGGTCAGCCGCAAGTTCGTCGAACGCGGCCTGTTTGGCTGCGACATCGGCGGCCGCTGCCTCGTCTGCGGACACCGCGGCGGCTCGAGCGGCATCGACCCGAGCCGGTGCCTGATCGACATCTGCCCGGGCGTCCGCCAGAGAGCGCAGCCCTGCGGTGCGCACGGCCGCCTCGTTCGTGCGTGCTGCAACAAGGTCCGCCTGGGCGGCGCGAATCTGCGCGGGCGTGGCCGGCGCGGCTGGCCGGCCAGACCGAAGAACATCGAGCACCGACTGCTTGGCACCCACCTCACGTGTGGCGAGGACATTGGCTGCGTCAGCCTCCCGAGACGCCCGGTCCACACCGCGAACGCTCGCCTCGGATCGTCGAATCATCGTCAATGACGCCGCCTTCGCCGTCGTGAGCGAGGCCCTCGCAGAGGAGACAGCATCGGTCGCTGCCTTCACATCGAACGCCGCCACGGCCACGTCGGCCTCGCGAGCACGTATCGCGGCGAGTTGGTCGTCGGTCGCCGTGAACGGTGAGTACCCGTTGGCGAGATACCACCCTTCGACTCCCGCCCCGGTCATGTCGTCGTAGACGCCATCAACCGGACCCGTGTCGAAACCCAACCGCATCAGGGCCTCCTCCAACTGCTGCACGTCATCACCACTCAACCCAGGACCCAGGTCGCGCGACATCGGCCGCGCCCCCACCAGCAGGAACAACGGTCGACCGGACGCGCTCACGACTACACCGCCCTCGATGATCTCTCCGCCCGAGACGGGCATCTCGGCAACGAGCCCGGCACTCGGCTTGAGCGCAGAAGTCGGCACCGACAACTTCTGCGGTGACCCGAAGCGCCCAGTACCACGCGTAACCACCTCGGTCGACAGGACGCGCTCCTCGACCGGCACCAGGATCAACGAGGGATCGGGCGCAGCGGTGCGTGACGCGACCTCGGCCGGCGACGTGATCCGCGAACCCGCGACGAAGCCGCCAACGGATGTCGCGACGACCACAGCGATCGCCACCACCGCGGTCCTGCGACGATCCATCACATCTCCTTCGGGCTGATCGTCGCCTCGACGTGAGAACGACAGATCATCGTTTACTCGCCGGACCCTGACTCCCAGCTGAACTTCACAAAGGCGCAGTCAGGTCAGGTTCAGCAACCACATGCGATCGTCGAAACCTGTACCACCAAAGACTTAGGGAGCCAGCCGACATGCGCACACCAAACGATCACCGGCAGCGTCGCACCCTGCTCGTTGTCTCGCTCGCAGCAGTAGCGATCATCGCCGGGTGCGGCTCAGACACAAAGTCATCCACCAGCACGACTGGCAACGCGGCAAGCGACGCTCCCGAGGAGTTCGGCCTGTCACTCACCGACCTCGCCGCTCGGATCGAGGCGACCGAAGGCCTCATCGCGCAATGCATGACCAAAGCCGGATTCCAATACGTCGCCCTCGACTTCGTCTCGGTCAAGCAAGCTATGGACAGCGACCAATCCGCCTCCGGAGTGTCCGCCGACGACTACGTCAAACAGTTCGGGCTCGGCATCACTACCCAGTTCGACCAGCCAATCGTCACCTTCGGCGCCGGTCCCGAGAACACCGCGTACCTCGACGGCCTACCCGCATCGGACCAGATTGCGTTCAAGCGAGGCCTCTGGGGCGAATCGACCGACTGGAACCACGCCCACGCCCTTGAAGCAGAAGACTTCTCCGAAACAGGCGGCTGCACCCGCTCCGCAGCCGAGCAGACCTACTCCCCCAGCGAAATCAGCGGCGCTTACGTCAACCCGGCCGACATTCTCCTCGAACAAGACCCGCGAATGATCGCCGCGATCAAGCAATGGTCCGACTGCATGCGCGCCGACGGCTACCAATACGACAACCCCACCCAAGTCGAAGACGACCTCCACGAACGCCTCGATGCAATCCTCCAAGGGCAGGACCCCGCGACACTCACCGGTCCCACGCTCGACAGCCTGCACGAACTCCAAGGCGAGGAACTCGCCATCGCCGCAATACTCACCAGCTGCGAAGAAGAACACATCGAACCCGTTCAAGCCGGCATCGAGTCCGAACTGTACGGCGCACCGCAAAGTTAAAGACCAGCTCGAGCCGGGGATGCGCCGTGATGACCAGCGCGTCGACGAGTCGTCGTCAGCTCCTGGCTGTCGCCTCCATCGTTCGAGGTCGGGCGAGCCAACCGGCACACGGGAGTCCATACGCGGGGCGACCTCCGCAGGCGCCGCTTTCCTGTGGACTGGCGGGATTCCTCGCTGCCGTAGGAGGTCAGCTGTCGAGCGGGTCGTCGTCGCGAGCGAGGCTGGCGAGGACTCCGACGCCCGATCGCAGCTTTTCTGTGACTCGGATCGTCGTTTGCGTGGTCGCCGAGTCGGCCGCGTCGTCGGTCGAGGCGATGATCGAGCGATCGCGCCCCTGTGCTTTTGCCTCGTAGAGCGCATCGTCGGCAAGCCGAATTGCGTGCTCGAGCGTCGCGCAACCGTCGGTGTCGACGATACCGAAGCTGACCGTGAAGGCCGGAAGATCGCTGGTCGACAGTCTTGCTGACAATCCGAGCCGAATCCGGTCGATGATGTCTAGCGTCTGTGATGGGTTCAAATCGCAGAACGCCAAGGCGAATTCCTCGCCGCCCCATCTGGCGATCAGATCGCTTTGGCGGAGGTAGCTCTTGGCCACTTCGCAGAACGTCTTGAGAGCACGGTCCCCGGTCTCGTGGCCGTGAGTATCATTGACTCGTTTGAAGTGGTCGATGTCGGCCATCACCAGTACGAACTGGCTTTCGTTGCGGCGCAGCGACCGAATTCGTGATTCGAACGTGCGCCTGTTCATCAGTCCGGTGAGCGAATCGGTCGAGGCTTGTACCTGAGTGCGAACCA